>JAZRPJ010000183.1:0-6426 GCA_045649205.1 Candidatus Flemingiibacterium sp. | reverse complement strand
GCCCCCAATGCCGAGAACGGCATACGTCAGGAGCGGCTCTACAAGCCGCCAAGGATGCCGAGGACGGCATACGATGAGGCAACACATATCAAAAAATACAAAACCACGGAGGACACCCATGCCAAAAAGGCTATTTGCCAGATTAATATACATATCGCTCATTCTTTTAATAGTCATCATTCCAAAAAAATCCGACACCGCCGCAATTACCGTGGCGGCGGAGGGGTATATTAAGTGGGTGGACTTCAACGCCACCGCAGAGGTCATGCATGCCGCCCTGAAATATGACCTTGAAACCTACGAAGCCTCGCAGACAGATGAAAATATTCATCATGCCGAATTTACCGAGCTTATTGCCCTTGCCGCCACCAAATACGGCGGCGAGCTTTCAAGATGTAAGGCTTCCGATATTGAAAAGCTTGCCGAAAGGCTGAAGAATGGCGAGAGGAGTGAGGATATTGCCGCCGGGAGCAAGTATTACCGCTATTTCAAAGAAGCCTACGGTGCGGCACTTGGCGGCTTCGTTGGAAAATACGCCGTCATCCAGGACGGCATCATCAAGGCACGATACGGACTGAAAGTCTTCTCCCCCATCGCCGCCGGATATCATTACGCCGACTTCGACGATTACGGTGCCTCCCGTTCCTACGGTTACCGCCGCCCCCACCTTGGCCACGACCTTATGGGTAGCGTCGGCACGCCTATCGTGGCGGTGGAATCGGGATATGTGGAGGCATGCGGATGGAACCAATACGGCGGATGGCGTATCGGCATCAGAAGCTACGACGGAAAGCGTTACTATTACTACGCCCATCTCCGAAAAGGACATCCGTACAACGACATTTACGAAGGCAAACAGGTCACCGCCGGAGAGGTTATCGGCTACCTCGGCATGACGGGATATTCGAGCAAGGAAGACGTAAACAACATCGACGAGCCTCACCTTCATTTCGGAGTACAGCTTATTTTTGATAAATCCCAGAAGGACGGCACAAATCAGATCTGGATCGACCTTTACGAGTACACGAAATTTCTTTCAGCCTACCGTCAGCAGGTGGTCTATGACAAAGAAAGCGGTGAATTTTACCCGAAAAATCCCATTATTGACCTTGAAATCCCCGATTAGTTTTCTAAGTTGTAATAAATTTGTGATGGTTTTATAAATATTTTCCGAGTACTGTTGAAATGTTTATAATTTAGTGATATTATTATAATGTATAACTAATACTCACCAAAGGATAAACACAATGAATTTCTTTAAAAATTTAAAACAAATCATCTACAGTGCCTGCCTTTATTTCACCGCGGCGGAATTTGCAATCCTCATTTTTGCCAATGTCATGGGGTTGACATCCCCCGAAACCGGCAAGGAGGTCGTTAATTTTCTTAACCTTTCCTCCTCCGCTGTGCTTCTTCTTTTCGCCTTCGTAATGTCCGCTCTCAACCTTATCTGGAAGGCGGAGCTTTCAGGGGCTGTTAAGGTACTGATCCACTTTATCGGTTCATTTGCCACCTACGCCGTACTGTTTATTATAATTCCCGGCGTTTACGGAAACATGGCACAGATCGTAGTCCGTGGGGGACTTTTTGCGGCAGCATACTTTATAGTCGCCTTTGCCGTCTTGATTGTTTCCACCGTAAAACGGAACAGGAAGGCTAACCGCGAAGAATACGAAAACAAATTCTGAAAAACTGATTTTTTGAGGTAAAAGACCGATGAATTCAAACAACAACGAAGTTTTAATGTATAAAGTTGCGGCGTTTATCATTTTTATCGTGCTTATTGTACTGATAGTGGTAATGTCCGTTGCAACCATAGCAGGAGATAAACGTCCGGGCGAAACTACTACGAATGATACCGCTTGGTCTGCCGACGTCCCCGATACCCCCCAGGTTACAGACACTCCCGACACTAACGCTCCTACTACCGACACACCGGTTACTGACGCACCGGTTACCGATGCACCGAGCACTGATGCACCCATTGTCCTACCCCCTGCGGAAACCGAGCCATTTGTACCGGTTGCACCACCCTCGGCAAATGTACTGGATGAAATTGCCGCAATGCTTGCAAAATATCCCGATACCGTACTTCGCGAAACCGCCGATGCAGGTCCGTCCTATATAGACAAAATGGTATTCCTCGGCGACTCCACTACAAACGGTCTGCGGCATTACAAAATGCTCCGTGACGGCTCCGCCACAAAGCAGGTATGGACACCCTATAACGGAACCTTGACTCTCTCCACGGTGTCCTTTGCCACGATCGTGTACCCGGAAACAGGCGAACAGATCACCATTAAGGAGGCTGTTACAGCAAAAAAGCCGGAGTATCTCGTTATAACTCTCGGCGTTAACGGCGTATCCTTCATGGGCGAGGATGACTTCAAGCGAGAGTACAGATATCTCGTAGAGCTGGTGCAGGATATCAGTCCCGACACCAAGATCATCTGTCAGTCTATTTTTCCCGTTGCACGCTCCTACGAGCTTTTAAAATCAATCAACAATGAAAAAATCCGTGCGGCGAACAAATGGATTTTAGAGGTCGCCCACGAAACCGGCGTAAAATATCTTGACACCTATTCGGTAATGTGCGACAATGAAGGCTGGCTTCCCGAAGATGCCCACAACGGCGACGGACTGCATCCCACATCCGCCACCTACACATTGGAGCTTAACAATCTCCGCACCCACGCATTTGAATAAACGAAAAGGAAATTAAAAATGAAAAAATTTGCAGCATTAATATTACTCACATCTCTTATTCTCTCTCTTGCCGCCTGCGGTGGGAAAGGGGAGGTAACATATAAAACCGACGTCCCCGTTGCAGCCATTGGTGAGGCAGTCAATGCCGCTCTTGAAAACGGCTCTGAAATGGTAGAAGTCCCCGAAACTTATATAAACCACATCATGGATGTGGACACGGCGAATTTCGAGGAATTCAAGGTGTACAAGCAGGTGGTCGGTGCAGTTGTCGACGAATACGGCATTTTCAAGGTGAAGGATACTGCCGGTATTGATACTGCCATTGCCGCGCTTAACGCTTATATTGAAGTTAACAGAACCAGCTCCATGGTCATCGAGTATATGCCCGAGGAGATGCCAAAGCTTGATGCGGCAGAGGCAAGGGCTATGGGCGAATATGTAGTTTTCTGCATCCTTTCCGAGGACAGTAAGGCCGATTTTTTCGGTGCCGTTTCGGACATCCTTACTGAAAAATAACGCTCTTATTAAAAAAATATACGAAATTCTCCTGCAGGATTTTCCGGCAGGAGAAATTTTTTTCATTTCTTTGTTTCACTTATGGTAAAATATGTAATATTCATATATATTTTATTAATCTCCTGACAGTTTTGTGACATATGCACTATTTTTATTGATTTTTCCCGCCGTGTATGGTATCATATACTCACACGGCAGGCGAATGTGAAAACCGCGCTTGCCTGTGAATCAAATTACACGGAGGAATCATAGTAAATGAACTACCTAAAAAGATTTATGTCCGGTTCACTTGCCACACTTTTTATTGTTATGGCACTTATGACCGGTGCTCAGGCGAAAGAATACGAAGATGTTACATCCGAAACTCTTTATTCTGAGCAGATCGGAATCCTTTCCGATATCGGAGTTATCAAGGGTACAGGCGACACCACCTTCTCGCCCGATGAAAAAGTAACCCGCGAACAGATGTCACTTCTTCTGTTCAGACTCATGCTCGGCAAGGACACCGCCGGCAAGGTAAACACCTCTCCCTTTATCGACCTTCAGAATGACACATACTTCGGTGCGATCTCCTGGGCAAATGCATCCGGCTTCATCCTCGGCACCGGCAACAACGCCTTCTCGCCCACTGCAGGCATCACCCTTCAGGATGCAATGACCATGCTGGTCCGCGCTCTCGGTCACAGCTCCATTCAGATGAACGGCGGCTACCCCTGGACTTACATTGACGCGGCTGTAAAGCTCGGCCTTGATGACGGTCTTGAGGAGCTTTCCTACACCAAGGAGCTTACCCGTGCCGAAGCATCCGCGATTCTTTACAATGCGCTCACCGCAGAGTATCTCATTCCGAGAACCGCATCCAACGGCATGACCTTCTATGAGTCAACCACCATTATTGAGCGCGTATTCGGTTACGAAATCGAAGAAAGCGTACTGGTTGCTACCAACGATTATGCCCTTGAAGGCGTATCCACCGTTGCCAAGGACGGTTATGTTACCCTTCACACCGATGAAGGCTTCATTACCGTGAAGTACAGCGACCTGGGTCTTGCAGGTGACGCAGACGCTCATCTCGGCAAGAATTTAAAGCTTGTTTTCAAGCGTGACGACAAGACAAAGCTCATCACCGTTCTCGGTGCAAACGAGATTTCAAAGTCAGAGGCAGCAGAAACCATCACCGTTGGTGAGGATGACAAGTATGTGGAGATCGGCGGCGTTAAGTACCAGGTTGTAAAGGAACTCTCCGACCACCTCTCTACCAATGCAAACGAGATTCTCGTTTATGCTTACGGCAGCGGAAGTGAGCTTATCCAGATAGAAACCAACAGTGAGCTTTCCGCGCTCCTCGGCGCCTTCGACGCGACCCTCATTTTCGATGACAAGAGCAGCGAAATCGCTGACCGTCTTGTAATCAAGCCCTACTCCTACGGCAAGCTTCAGATCACCTCCGGCAAGGTAAACCTTGCAGAAAACATGAAAGAAGCTGACATCACCGTAGTAAATCCCCACGGTGCAGTAAGCGGCGATCACGTGCTTTACTTCTTCAACAAGGAAAACAAGACTCTCGAAATCTCCGCAAAGCTCACCGTAAGTGAATCCGCAACCGTTACCCGTCTTACCGCTACCACCGCCACAATCGGCACAGAGAAGTACACTCTCGGTAACGAGAAGTTGGGTGTCACCGCAAGCTCTCTCTACGACAAGCTCAGCGTTGGCGACAGCGTAAGAGTTGTACTCTACGGCGATATGATCTTGGCTGTCGAATCCGCGGAAATCGTAGCAAATGCGCCCTCCAAGTACCTCATTGCAGCAAGCTCCACTACACCCGTATTCTCAAACGGCAAGTTCGGCTATGTAATTGAAGCAGTGATCGACGGCACAGAAGAAACTCTCTTTGTAACCAACAGCAGTGTAACCGTCGGCGATGTTTACCGTTATGTTCAGAACTCCACCGGTTCTTACACTCTTATCCCCATGAGCATCGCAGGCAGCACCATTGCCTCCGGCGACGATGCCTTCGTTCAGTCCAACACTCACAACGACGAGATCGCTTTCCATATTGAAAGCACCGATTCCACCGAGATCGTAAAGGGCAGCTCCTACAGCACCGTTACTGCAGGCTCTGCAGAAGCAGCATCCTCTCTCGGCTCTATGAGTGAAATTAAATTCGTAACCGATGACAGCAGTGTGATCATCATTAAGAGTGAAGGCAAGTTCACTGTAATCAAAGGTGCTCCCACCTCCGGGATCACCGTCGCGGACGGAGCATCTCTTACCGCAATTTTCAATAACGAGGTAGGCTCGGTTGAAACCCTTCGCTTCATGTTCATCTCCGACGGTGACGCAGGTCACACCGACACCACCGAAGGCGGTGTAAAGATTCTGGAAAAGACCGGTCAGGAGCTTGTAGACGGCAAGGTCTACACCCTCTACTCCGTACTGAACTTCACGGCAGGAACTGTTGAAACCATGCCTTCAAAGAGTGCTTCTCTTGAGGCAGGCAAGAACTATCTTACCACTATTGACGGTCTTATCTCCGAAACCGAGGCATCTGTTGCAGGCGGCATTCTCACCGGCTACACCGGCAAGACCATCACCATTGGCACCGACACCCACAAATTAGCCACCGATGTTAAGTTCACCCGTCTTAACGCTGACTTCACCACCAGTGCGGCTACTGTAAAAGAGCTTCTTATGAGCAAGGTTGAGTTTGTAATGAAGGACGGCGCGGTAACATCCGTAGTTTGTATCGGCGAAGTAGAATTTGATGCGTCCTACGCTGATGGCACAATTACTGTTTCCACCGAGGAAGCTATACCCGAAACCTCCGGTTTTGAGTTTAAAATGCTTACCGTTTACGATGAGGAGATGGAATACTACGTCCCCACTCTTGGCTACGAAGTTTACACTGTTCCCTCTGGCTCTGACGGATTCTCCTACGACATCGTTGCCACTCCCGCTCTCGAGGCAGGAAAATACACTGTTCACTTCACCGTTAACGGCGTTGAATTTGAAGCAGAGTTTACAGTGGCTGTTTCCGAGTAAAACAGCATATACTTTATTGCCATGACGAAGATCCGCCGCGCATTATCTGCGCGGCGGGTTTGTATATGCCGTCCTTGGCATTGGGGGATTGCTCGAGGAACCGCTCCCGGCGTGCGCCGTCCTCGGCATCGGGGGCGAAACTCGGAGGAGGGGGAACCA
>JAZRPJ010000182.1:0-11921 GCA_045649205.1 Candidatus Flemingiibacterium sp. | reverse complement strand
ACCGATACGATTGTACGGGAATTAGCACGTCTTTTGGCAAAATCTCTGTCAATAACTTTCGGCGGACTTATTTAATTTGCATATCCGGTGCCGGGTTTGTCATATAATTAGACAAGCCCAATTTATTTAAACAAAGGACACAAAATCATGCAATACGAAAATAACAGATCGCTGTACAAATCGTCACTGACTTCAATCGCCGCAAGTGCTGTGGGTGGAGTGTTTCTGTTTCTCGCCCTTCTTCGCACAGCACAAAATGCCTATTTAAGCTGGTCACCTACAGAAACGGCAAAGGCATGTTTCCCCTTTCCCGAAAGCCGAGAAGCCCCAACCTATGAATCCACCGGAAGACTGATTTTGTCCGCTCTTTTCTTCGGCAGTGACAGCCTTTATTTCGATGCCGGAGATGAAAATACCGGCACAAGCGACTCACTTATACTGAATCCATCGGGGGATTCCACCGAGGAACTCCCGCAGATACCCCTTGATGAACCGCAAATTGACATTACAAACCTTTACAGCTACGACTATTCCCTTCTGCCCCAAGGATGCACAGCACTTCTTCCCTACGATCTCAGTCAAAATCCCGAAAAAGGCGAGATACTGCTGTCAAATACCACATCATACGATATCAATATCGAAAAGCTGGCAAATGAAGATTATCCCATAAAAACCGATCTTTCAGAACACAGTGAAAACAATCCCCTCGTTCTTATTGTCCATACCCACGGCACGGAGGCGTATTCTCCTGAAGGTGCGGCATATATTTCTTCATCCGACGTACACAGAAGCTCCGATACAAATAAAAACATGATCGCCGTAGGAGCAGTCATGGCAGATATACTTAATGAATCCGGAATTCCAACCATCCACTGTAAAGTCATGCACGATCTTGAATCCTATCAGCGTTCCTACGACCTTGCGGCAGATACAATACAAAAATATTTATCGGAATACCCCTCAATCAAGTACGTCTTTGACGTGCACCGAGATGCCATTGTCAGCTCCGACGGCAGTTATATCCGTCCGATTACAGCTATAAACGGTGATGTCACCGCACAGATCATGCTGCTTGTGGGCACAAACGAAAAGGGCGCGGATCATCCCACCTGGGAGCGTAACTTCACAGTTGCCGCCCGACTGCAGCGAAGGCTGACCGAAACCTATGATCGCTTCGCCCGTCCCATCAATATAAGGGGCGCATCTTTCAACGAACAGTTCACCCCAGGCTCGCTGCTTATCGAAATCGGCTCGGCGGCAAATTCGCTGTCGGAAGCAAAATCGGCGGCAAAGCACCTTACATACGCCATCGTGGATATGATAAAGGAAGAATCGGTAAAATAGAGAAAACCGCTCCGATAACCGTCGGAGCGGTAATTTTGTCAATTTTCCGTTTCACCCATAATAATTATATTTGCAGAACGGGCACTTGGGGTAATCGAAATCGTGCATTTTGCCGCAGTTCGGGCACTGTTTCTGGGGTAAACCTTCTTCGCCCTCTGCCACTTCAGGATTCGCTAAAAAGAATTCCAGCTTTCCGCATCCGGGGCAGCTGTAGATATCAACCTCCATCGCTCCTGCCAACAGATTCGGCAGGTCGCCAAGTATCCAACCGGTTTGCCCCAGCTGTATTTTCTCGGTTCTCACATGGTTCATTTCCTCGCCGCAGCGAAGGCAAGCCATCTTTCTTTCCATATATTCGTCCTCATATGTTTTAGTAAATCTGAAGTTATATATTTTTATCCTTGGAATTATACAGGCAAAGCACTGCCGCACTCAAAACCACTATTACACCATTACTGTATATATCTGACAGCAGCTCCATCCAACCATATCCCCATATAGCAAGTTCGATAAATGGGGCGGCGGCATGGACTACAATGAGTATGATAAGTAATATTTTAAAGATTTTGTTTTTCATGTAATTATTCCTCCATCACAGCACCAAGGTCGGCATAGATAAAATCGGGGCGGTCAGCCGCATCAGCGGCATCAACATCCTCCTGCTTTGTTTCGCCGGAAAGGACAAGCACCGAGGTCACCCCGTGACGCTTTCCGAGAGCGATGTCAGTGTAAAGACGGTCACCGAAAATGCACATATCTCCTCGGTCAACGTTGGTAACCTCGCTTATCATGTCAATTGTGGTGGCATAGGGCTTGCCGAGATATACGGGTTCAACCCCGGTTGATGCTGTCACAAGGGCGGCAATAGCACCGCTGTCGGGGATAAATCCCGTTTCGGTGGGACAGTTGAAATCCGGATGTGTGGAAAGATACTCCGCGCCGCCTCTGATGAAATTGCAGGCAACCTCAAGCTTTTTGTATGTAAGAGTGGTATCGAAGCTGGTCACCACGATATCAGCTTTTTCCGCATCATCGGAAACGAGATTGACGCCTGCATCCCTGAATTGCCCCTCAAGCTCGGGAGTACCTACCAAATACACGCTTTTGCCTGCACGGTGGCGCAGAAGAAATTCCGCAGTAACATCGCCTGCGGTCAGTATCTCCTCACGCTTCGGCGAAAAGCCCAAGCGGGTCAGCTTGTTGAGGTAAAACTCGGGTGAGTGAGAAGCGTTATTTGTAAAAAACATTACGCGCTTGCCGGTGTCGCGGAGATGGTTTATAAATTTCACCGCCGCCGGAAATACGATTCCGCCGAGGTAAATTGTTCCGTCCTGGTCAAAAATATACAGTTTCTTGTCGCTTATTACATTGTTCATTTTGTCAGTGCCGCTCCTATTACGGTTCCAAATTGAGAATTCTCAGGTATCATAAAGTTAAGCCCGAACATTGTGTTGAGATTGCGGAAAATAGCAGGTGCCTGCTTGAGTGTGGTCAGATTTCCCGTGAGAACGATATTGTTAAGATCATAAGTCTTTGCCGCAAATCTCGCAACCATGGCGATAGTTTCAAAAACCATATTTATAACGCCAAGTGCAACGTCTGCATTTGTGGCAATGTCACTGATGTTGCCAAAATTTGCCGCCGTCATCATTTCCGGTGCATCGGGAATAAGGTCACTGTTGACAAGATTGCGGATACGCCAGTCGATATTGTCAAGATTGCCCTCCTCGGCAAGCTGCTGGATATGAGTAATGTCATCCATGCCGAGAAGCTTCTTCGACAGTCCCACAAGAGTACCACCGCCAACACCCGTACCGCCGAGATATTCCATCTCCTCGCCACGCCGCGCGTGAATAATCGCCGTACCCGTACCGAGGCTGACAACAATTGCCTCATCAAGTCCCGAGAGGAACAGTCCCCCAAGACCGATGCAGTCAAATTCCGGCACACGGACGCAGTTCAGTCCGTATATGGACTTTGTAATTTTGCTTGAACCTACGCCCGTCACTTTGACAATTTCGATGTCGGAAAGCTCGATTCCGTTTATATCAGTGAATTTTCCGAACGCACCGTAGAGGGCGGTAATGGGGTCGTTTGCCCGTACAAATAACGGGCTTATAAGTTTATTTCCGCCGCCGGCTTTGTCGAATCCCACGATTTTCGTGGTGCTTCCGCCGACGTCAATTCCGATTACATAGCTCATGGAAACCTCCAAAAATTATATATACATATCTATTATACACTTTTTCAGAGGATTATTCAATCGTCACTTTTACTAAATTCAGCTGATATATTTGTATTATATGCCGATTTCCGCGATTTCACGTTCAAAGGCGTTGACAATGCGTTCGCTTGATGGTATAATTGTACTGCAAGCACCGCATATAAAAGGAGATGCCCGTGAAATCCACTTCGCATTTATCAAAACTGCATTTGACCAACCCAGACATTGCCGCAACCATAAGTAGAAAATACTATAAGCTGGCAATCGTATGTCTCCTGTGGACGGCGGCAGTATCCATTGCCGAAATCCTTTATATGTACGAATATTTCGTCGCAAAAATAAATGTTTTCTCTTCCATTATAATTTGGATTTTACTCTGCACCGTTCCTTTTTTCATAATGAAAGGGCATAAGTTGGTTTTCGATAAATCATGGGAAGGAAAAATCATTCATCTAAATTACACCAAGGTAGTAAAAAATCTCAAGCATAGTGTGTCCTCTTCTCGCACATCGCCTCCATTCTCCAGTCGCCGCATTGCCTATGTAGATATCCTCGAAATTCTCGTTGATTGCGGTGAAAAGGCAAAAATTGTCACGCTGTATTGCCCGAAGCCCGAAGAAATATTCCCGTTTAAGGTCGGCGACACTATATGCCACTACAAGGGTACAAATTACCCCGTTTTCGGTATTGAGTCCGAGAGCGGCGAACAGTTTTGCCCCATCTGCGGCACAGTAAATCATCCCGGTGCAAGGGAGTGTTTCTACTGTGACCACTCGATTATTAAGCCCTCGAAAAGAAAGGACTCCGCTACATAAATATTAAAAAGGGACTAACGATAACCGTTAGTCCCTTTCGTTAATTCAATTATTCAGCGTCTTCAGCCTTGGGAGCTTTAGCAGCCTTCTTGGGTTCTTCCTTCTTTACAAGCTCATACTTTGTAAGCTTGATGAGTGCCATTTCAGCAGCATCACCGCGACGGGGTCCGAGCTTATAGATCTGGGTGTAACCGCCGTTTACATCGGCATAATCGGGAGCGATTGTGTCGAAAAGCTTCTTAACAACATCTTCTTTAGTGATGAATGCAAGAGCTGCACGGCGAGATGCGAGAGTATTTTTCTTGCCAAGAGTAATCATCTTTTCAGCAAGACTGCGAACCTCTTTGGCACGTGTCAAAGTGGTTTCGATAGAGCCATTTTCAAGCAGATAAGTTACCATGCCTCTAAGCATTGCTTTTCTGTGCGCGGTAGGTCTGCCGAGCTTTCTGGTTCCGGGCATTGGAATTCCCTCCTTTTGCAGTTTAATTAGAATGTGAATAAGGTCGAATAATACATTGTTCGGAGCAATTTGCGCCGAAGTTTATGCAGTTTTCGCGCAGCGAAATAATCGGCGAAGCCGGTTAAGGCAGAAACTTCTTAGCAAATCGTTAGATTTGCTTTATTCTTCCTCTTTCTTCAGATCAAGGCCTAAAGAATGTAACTTTTGAATTACTTCTTCAAGCGACTTCTTACCGAGGTTACGGACCTTAATCATGTCCTCCTCGGTGCGGTTGGTAAGATCTTCAACCGTATCAATGCCGGCGCGCTTCAAGCAGTTGAAGCTTCGTACCGACATGTCAAGCTCCTCAATGGTCATCTCAAGAACCTTTTCCTTGATGGTTTCTTCACGCTCAACCATGATTTCTGTCTTCTTCGCTTCATCGGAAAGATCCACGAAGAGATTGAGATGCTCGTTGAGTATCTTGGCGCCAAGTGAGATAGCTTCTTTAGCTGAGATTGTACCGTTCGTTAAAACTTCAAGCGTCAACTTGTCATAATCGGTGTTGCTTCCGACACGGGTATTCTCTACCGTATAGTTTACGTTGTATACGGGAGTATAGATCGAGTCGGTGTAGATAAGACCGATAACAGAGGGATTATTCTGCTTGTTCTTCTCCTGGGAAACATATCCTCTGCCTCTGTCGAAGGTAAGCTCCATATAGAAGCGAGTTCCTTCACTTACGGTAGCGATATGATGATCCATGTCAAGAATTTCTAAATCCGCATCAGTTCTGATATCACCTGCGGTAACCTCGCACTGACCGTTAACATCGATAATAACTGTCTTCGGACCGTTTGAATGTAATTTAGCAGTAATGCCTTTTACATTGAGAACGATTTCAGTTACATCCTCCTTAACGCCGGGAATCGTAGAAATCTCGTGGAGAACGCCATCGATTTTGATGCTGACAACAGCAACGCCGGGAAGTGAGCTAAGAAGTACACGTCTTAATGAATTACCAAGAGTAGTACCGTAGCCACGCTCCAGAGGCTCGATGATGAATTTGCCGCTCTTACCGTCTTCGCTTAAGTTAACGGTGGCAATATTAGGCTTCTCTATTTCTATCATTTGATAACCCTCCTTATTAATATAAACACAGCCTTATAAACGTACTGGGTATATAGGAGGCTGCCATTATTTAGAATACAACTCAACTATAAGCTGTTCTTCGATCTCGTAATCAATATCCTCACGAGTAGGAAGTGCAATAACCTTTGCAACACCGTTTGCCTTGTCAAGGTCAAGCCACTTGGGAACGATCACTCTGTCGAGATCTGCGATAAGAGTCTTGAACTTTTCCTTGGAACGGCTGGTTTCCTTAAGAGCGATGGTATCGCCAACTTTAATGAGATAGGAAGGAATGTTTACCTTCTCGCCGTTAACGGTAAAGTGTGCATGGTTAACGAGCTGACGCGCTTCTCTTCTGGAATTTGCAAGACCCATACGGAATGCAACATTGTCCAGACGACGCTCAAGCAGAGAAAGAAGATTTTCACCGGTCTTACCGGACATTCTTTCTGCCTTCTCATAGTATGTGTGGAACTGCTTTTCGAGTACGCCGTAGATAAACTTTGCCTTCTGCTTCTCCTGAAGCTGCATTGCGTACTCACCCTTTTTACGAGGCTTTGCTGCAGCATTGCGAGTGGTGGTCTTCTTGTCGTAGCCGAGAACTGCGGGAGAAAGACCGAGAGTCTTACAACGCTTTGCAATAGGCTGATTATTCTTTGCCATAATCTTTTACCCTCCTTCTGATTAAACTCTTCTGCGCTTGGGAGGACGGCAGCCATTATGAGGAATGGGAGTTACGTCCTTAATGAGGCTGATGTCAAGACCGGTAGCCTGAAGTGCGCGGATTGCGGACTCACGACCCGAACCGGGACCCTTTACATAGACCTCAACGGTCTTCATACCGTGTTCCATAGCCGCCTTAGCTGCGGTTTCGGATGCCATCTGAGCAGCGTAAGGAGTGGATTTTCTGGAACCCTTGAATCCAAGCTCACCAGCGGATGCCCAAGATACAGCGTTACCCGCTACATCGGTAATGGTAACTATAGTGTTGTTGAAGGTTGCACGAATATGAGCTGCACCTTTTTCGATGTTTTTACGCTCACGACGCTTCTTAATAACCTTCTTAGCAGCTGCTTTTGCCATCTTAGTTCACTCCTTACTTCTTCTTATTTGCGATTGTCTTTGCGGGACCTTTTCTGGTTCTCGCATTGGTCTTTGTTCTCTGACCTCTTACAGGAAGACCTTTTCTGTGTCTGATACCGCGGTAGCAGTTAATTTCGATCATGCGCTTGATGTCAAGAGCAACGTCACGGCGAAGGTCACCTTCTACGTGATAGTTCTTTTCGATTTCATCTCTTAACTTAGCGGTATCTTCCTCGGTAAGGTCCTTTGCGCGCTTATCAGGATCAATTCCGGTCTTAGCCAGAATATCTCTTGCGCTCTTAACTCCGATACCATAAATATATGTGAGAGCGATCTCTATTCTCTTCTGGTTCGGAATATCAACACCGGCAATACGTGCCATTCGTTAATTCACCCCTTCTTTAAAAGTTTAGGTTTAATCGTTGTGGTTTAGCCCTGTCTCTGCTTATGCTTGGGATTCTCGCAGATAACCATGACACGACCATGTCTTTTGATGATTTTGCACTTTTCGCAAATCTTCTTAACGGATGGTTTTACTTTCATTGTGTTACCATACCTTTCTCATAGTTATGTGTCTTATGCTTACGTTTTGCGTGACTTATTTTGCACGCCATGTGATTCTTCCCTTGGTAAGGTCATAAACGGTAACTTCTACCGTAACCTTATCTCCGGGGAGAATTTTGATATAGTTCATTCTGAGCTTTCCCGAGATATGAGCAGTAATTATATGCTTATTGGGAAGCTCAACCTTGAATACGGCGTTGGGCAGTGCCTCTATGACCGTACCCTCGAATTCTACAACGTCATCCTTAGGCAGAATAATCCCTCCTTGGTAGATCTTTAAATCTTAATCAATCTTTGTGAGGATCAGTGCACCTTCATCGGTTATTGCTATCGAATGCTCGTAATGAGCCGAAAGCGAACCGTCTTTAGTGATCACCGTCCACTTATCCTTGGTTTCGGCAACTTCGGAAGTACCAATGTTAACCATTGGTTCAACAGCGATAGTCATTCCCGCGCAGAGTCTTGCTCCACGCCCCGGCGTTCCGAAATTCGGTACATCCGGTGATTCGTGCAGTTCAGCACCCACACCGTGACCGATGTATTTCTTCACGACCGAGAAACCGTTCTCTTCAACATAGCTCTGAATAGCATATGCGATGTCGCCGATCCGATTACCGGGTTTGGCCTCTTTTATGCCACGCCAGAAGCTTTCTTTTGTAACCTCAATAAGCTTCATAGCCTCGCTACTCACCTTGCCAACCGGGAAGGTATTCGCCGAATCTCCGTGGAAGCCTTTATAAAAGGCACCTACGTCAATCTTTACTATGTCGCCTTCTTCAATCACTCTTGCTGAAGGAATACCGTGTATAACTTCGTTGTTTACACTGATGCACGCGCTGGCCGGGAATCCGCCATAACCGAGGAAGGAAGGCTTCGCTCCGCTTCTTTCTATATGATGGCGTATTATTGTGTCAAGCTGCGCGGTGGTTATACCGGGCTTGACAGCCTCTCCGGCAAGGGCAAGCGCCTCACCCGTAATCCGACCTGCCTGCTTCATCAGCAGGATCTGGTCTTTGTTTTTTACCGATATCATGGATTTTTATCTGCCCTGCTTCTTCTCTGCAATGAGAGCAAGGGTCAAAGCCGTTGTATCTTCGACTTTTTCCTGACCTACTACTGTTGCAAGCTTGCCGCGCTTTTCATAGAAAGCTTCGAGGGGCTGTGTCTGCTCGTGGTAGGTTTCAAGTCTGCTCTTAACCACCTCGGGAGCATCGTCCTTACGGATGGAAAGCTCCTCACCGCATTTATCGCAGTGGATGCCGTCCTTTGATGGATTAAAGCTTGTGTGATAGGATGCGCCGCATTTTGCGCACGCACGTCTGCCGGACATTCTCTCAACGATCTTCTCATCGGGAACAAAGATGTTGACAACAAGGTCAATATCAATTCCCATACCCTCAAGTGCTTCAGCCTGAGGCACTGTTCTCGGGAAACCGTCAAGAATGAATCCGTCCTTGCAGTCGTCACATACAAGTCTTTCTTTGATGATGCCGATAACAACATCATCGGGAACAAGCGCACCGTTTTCGGTAAACTTTTTTGCGGCGAGTCCCATTTCGGTCTGATTTTTTATCGCTTCTCTGATGATAGCACCCGTAGAAATTGTGGGGATGCTGTACTTTTCGGAAACGATCTCAGCCTGTGTGCCTTTACCGGCACCGGGAGCGCCTAAGAAAATCATTTTCATAAAATCATTCTCCATTATCTTCAAGCGGCTCGCCCTGCCCTTAGAAAGTGTAAGCTTTCCGTGGGCAAGAACGAATTATTGCTTATTCAAGGAAGCCCTTGTAATGACGCATGGTCATCTGAGCCTCGATCTCCTTGTATGTTTCAATAGCAACGCCGACTACGATGATAACCGAAGTACCCATAAATGCAACCGCACCGAGAGCACCCTGAGCGATAATGTTCGCTACAAGAGGAAGCACAGCGATGATTGCAAGGAAGAATGCACCCATCAGGGTAACCTTGTTGAGGATCTTGGTAATGTAATCAGCGGTGGGCTTACCGGGACGAATACCGGGAATAAAGCCACCCTGCTTCTTTAAGTTGTTCGATACTTCGATAGGATTAAAGGAAATCGCAATATAGAAGTAAGAGAACGCGATAATAAATACAAGGAACAATGCTGCATACAGCCAGGACGTGGGCGAGAAGAGCTGCTGGAATCCATACCAGAAGGTTCCTTCCGCGGGTGCTGGGAAGAGCATTGAAATTGTAGCGGGAAGTGCTAAAATAGAGTTAGCGAAGATGACAGGCATAACGCCGGACATATTCAGCTTGAGGGGAAGAACGGAGTTCTGACCGCCGTACATCTTACGTCCAACAACTCTCTTAGCATACTGAACCTGAAGGCGTCTTTCGGAATCTGAAATGAAGATTACGAAAATCACCATTGCAACTACAATAACAACAGTAACAACTGCGATCAGTATTCTGAGCCATGTAGCTGTAGGATTAGCTTCATTGGGAGCAGTGAAGATGTTTGTGATCATGCTTGTAACTGCTGCGGGAAGTCCGGAAACGATGTTCACGAAAAGGATAATGGAAATACCGTTACCGATACCCTTTTCAGTAATCTGTTCGCCGAGCCACATAATGAGTGACGAGCCTGCAGTATAGCAAGCGACGATTACAACGCCTGCAAAGAAGCTGTTGTCGATGAGGAATCCCTGGCTTCTGAGATATGCATAGTAACCGTAAGCGGTAGCAAGAGCGATCGCAACAGTTACGATACGAGTAAGCTGGGAAATCTTCTTTCTGCCGTCTTCTTCCTTGGACATATTCTCGAGAGCGGGAATAGCCGTGCAGAGAAGCTGCATAATAATCGACGCGTTAATATAGGGGGAGATGGAAAGTGCGAAGAGCTTCGCCTGAGCAAATGCTGAACCGGACATAAGTGCCATGTATTCAAAAATACTTCCGCTGAGGGTGCTGTACAAGTTAACAACATCAGCATTCAGATAAGGAACCGGAATTGCGGAACCAATTCTGTAGATAATAATTATGAATACTACGAACAATAGCTTCTTACGAAGCTCCGGCTGTGCAAATGCGTTTCTGAGTGTCTTAAACACTTAAATCACCTCAGTCTTTCCGCCCGCTGCTTCGATCTTTTCTTTAGCAGTTGCTGAAAAGACTGATGCCTCAACGGTGAGCTTCTTGGTGATATCTCCGTTGCCTAACACTTTGAGTCCATCATACGCTTTGCGAATAATACCTTTTTCCATAAGTGCCTCGAGATTTACGGTAGCGCCGTCCTCAAATGCATTGAGTGCGGCAACATTCACGATCGCGTACTTAGTGGAGAACTGATTGTAGAAACCTCTCTTGGGGAGTTTTCTGTAAAGCGGGATCTGACCGCCTTCAAATCCGGGTCTTACACCGCCGCCGGAGCGAGCGTTCTGACCCTTGTGACCCTTACCTGCAGTCTTACCGTTGCCGGAGCCTGCGCCTCTGCCCTTACGCCATGCGGGAGCAGTAGAACCGGGTGCGGGTGAAAGTTCATGAAGCTTCATTGGTTTTTCCTCCTTATACGAATTTTTTTGGTATAAATTATACGCTTTCCTTCTTTACAAGGTGAGAAATAACCTTTACCTTGCCGTCAAGGACTTCATTATCAGCATGTACTATGGAGTCACCGATCTTCTTAAGACCGAGTGATGCCGCAGTAGCCTTCTGATTCTGCTTTGCGCCGATAAGGCTCTTAACAAGTGTTACTTTTACGTTTGCCATCTTATTAAGCCTCCTTATTTCGTTACCGCTTCTTTGCTGATTCCGCGCATTGCTGCAACTTCTTCAACGTTACGAAGCGACTTGAGTCCTTCAAAAGTAGCCTTGATTACGTTCACAGGGTTGTTGGAACGGAGGCACTTTGTACGGATGTTCTTGATACCTGCTTTTTCGATCACGGCACGAACCGCACCGCCGGCGATAACACCGGTACCGGGAGCAGCGGGCTTAAGAAGAACGCGGCCTGCGCCATACTCACCGATAACTTCGTGAGGAATGGTGGAGCCCTTGAGGGAAACCTCAATCATATTCTTCTTTGCATCTTCGATGCCCTTGCGGATTGCGTCCGGAACCTCGGCAGCCTTGCCGAGTCCGTAACCTACGTGACCATTTCTGTCACCTACTACCATGAGAGCGGTGAATCTTGCGATTCTACCACCCTTAACGGTCTTAGAAACACGGTTGAGAGTAACGAGCTTTTCCTCAAGCTCGAGCTCTGCCGGATTGAATTTCTTTGCCATCTTTTTACTCCTTATTTTAATGTTTCAGTATCGAAACAGTGTACAAACCGGATGGCTTAGAACTTCAG
>JAZRPJ010000181.1:0-3255 GCA_045649205.1 Candidatus Flemingiibacterium sp. | reverse complement strand
TAGGGCGCTATACCCGAACATAGGTGCTGCCTCAAAGGTGGAGCGTTGGCGAAAGAGGGGGCGGAGTCCGAGGAGGGGGAGCCTTTACGCAGTATGGTTCCCCCTCCTCGGGCCATCTCCCAATGCCGAGAACGGCACACGCCGGGAGGAGCAAGCCCCTCCCCTACAGGAGTACGCTCCGACGCATGGGGCATCAAACGTGCGGATATGGAATCCGCCCCTACGGCTTGCGCCTCGATGCCGAGGACGGCACATGACGGGAGGAGCAAGCCCCTCCCCCTACGGTGATCCACCTTCGGCAACTTTTTTGGAAAAATATTTTTCAAAAAGCCCTTGACAAATAGGGTAAGGTGTGGTATAATAACAAAGTACAAGAAGAACTCTCCGTTCTCACCGCCTCAAATTGATGACAGCGGTTAAAACCGATAAGTATAGCCACAATAGGCATATTTTAGTCGTGCGGAGTTTTCTTCGCACGACATTTTTTATCATTTTTATTATTTTGGAGGTGTCTGTTATCAGCGCAAAAGAACTGCAAATCAATGAAGAAATAAAGGTCAAAGAAGTCAGAATCATCGGCGACGACGGCGAACAGCTTGGAGTTCTTCCCACAGCGAAGGCGCTTGAGCTTGCTTATGAAAAAGACCTTGATTTAGTTCTCATTGCTCCCACTGCCGAGCCGCCGGTATGCCGTATCATGGATTACGGAAAGTACCGTTTTGAGCGCGACAAAAAGGAAAAAGAAGCGAAAAAGAAGCAAACTGTTGTTGAAGTCAAGGAAATCCAGCTTTCCTGCCGGATCGATACTCATGACTTCGAAACAAAGGTCAGACACGCACACCGCTTCCTCGGCGACGGCAACAAAGTCAGAGTCGTTGTGAAGTTCAAGGGACGCGAAATGGCTCACCAGGACATCGGACGTGACGTGCTTGAAAAGTTCGAGCAGGCGTGCGAAGGCGTCGGTACCGTTGATAAGCGTCCGACATTAGAAGGCCGCTTCATGAGCATGATTGTAAATCCCGTAAAGGCGACCGCAAAGTAATTGTTGTTTTGCCGTAATTTCGGCTGAAAGCAGTACAAATACGCACCCTCAGCGTAAGATTTGAGGGGAAATATATAAAAGGAGTATTAGAAAAATGGCAAAAATAAAGACTCATAAGGCAACCGCCAAGAGATTCTCACTCACCAAGAGCGGAAAGGTAAAGCTCAACCACACCAACCGTCGTCATAAGCTCGGTCTTAAGACTGCGAAGAGAAAGAGACAGCTTCGCCGTAACGGTTACCTCAGCACTTCAATGGCACCCACCATTGCATCTCTTATCAACAACTAATAACATACAGAATATTCGGAGGATAATATAAAATGGCTAGAGTTAAAGGCGCGATGATGACTCGCAAGAGAAGAAATAAGATGCTCAAGCTTGCTAAGGGCTACTGGGGTGCTAAGTCTAAGCACTTCAAGATGGCTAAGCAGCAGGTAATGAAGAGCGGCAACTACGCATTCGCAGGCAGAAAGATGAAGAAGAGAGATTTCCGTTCTCTCTGGATCACCAGAATCTCTGCTCAGGCAAAGGTTTGCGGTATGAACTACTCCACTCTTATGCACGGTCTTAAGGTAGCAGGTATCGACCTCAACCGCAAGATGCTTGCTGAACTCGCAGTTTCCGATAAGAACGCGTTTGCTGCAATTGCAGAGCAGGCTAAAGCAGCTCTCGCAAAGTAATTTAAGTAATTTTTACAGTTAAAGCGGCTCAATGCCGCTTTTTCTTTTTATAACCGCACGGACAACCGTGGAAAGGAGCTCCGTCTATGCCGAACTATATAAATGAACCCATAACGGGGCGAAAAAATCCGCTGATCGTCCGCTTTTCAAAGCTTTCCGATAAAAAATACCGGGACGGGGAGGGGCTTTTCCGTATCGACGGAATCAAGCTTTACTCCGAAGCGGCAAAGAGCGGCGTGAAGATCGAATACACCTTCATCGCCATGTCACGGTGGGATAAAATCGGGGAGGAGCTTAAAAACGAGCTTCAGCTTGTAGGCGGAAGCATAATTCCCGTTTCCGACGAGGTCCTCGAAAAGCTTACCGATGAATCCGCTCCCCAGGGAATTGTGGGAATCGCAAAGAAATTTCCGGTGGGCAGGACGGAGGAAATTCCCGAGGGGGATTTTCGCTCGGTTTATCTTTCGTCCATACGCGACCCGGGAAACCTCGGCGCTATGATACGTTCCGCTTACGCTTTCGGCATGGATAGAGTATATGTCAGCTCCGATTCGGCGGATATTTATTCGCCCAAGGTAATCAGAGCATCCATGGGTACGGTCTTCCGTCAGAAAATATCGGTAGTCAGCGATGAGATCACCTTCGCCGATACGCTTCGCCGCGAAGACTGCCGTTTGTATGCGGCGGCACTGAAACGTGACTCCATGAAGCTTGGCAAGGGGAATCTCGGAGAGCGTGTCTGCCTTGCTGTAGGAAACGAAGGTCACGGACTCTCGGAGGAGTTTATAAATTCCTGTCACGGTACGGTATTTATTCCCATGTGTGAGGGCTGCGAATCCCTCAATGCGGCGGCGGCTGCCGCGGTACTGATGTGGGAGATCAGCCGGGAAAAGCTGCTTTAAATAGGAGAACCAATGAAAACATTATATAAAAGCGGAAAAATATACAACACCAAAGCGAGATCCTTCGCAGACGGCGAAATCGCCGTGGAGAACGGGATCATTGTTGCCGCAGACACCCCCGATAAGGTTGTAGACCTCGGCGGCGCATATGTAATGCCGGGACTTGTGGACGTACACACTCACGGACGTGCCGGGTTTGCCGGTGACGATGCCGGTGCGGACGGAATATATGAGATGGCAAGGTCCTATGCCAAAGCAGGCACTACATCCTTTATGGCAACCCTCATGACTGTGCCCACCGATTGGTATCCGAAGGCTATTTCCGATATAAGGGAGGCAGCGGCACGTCAGAAGGAGTCCGCTGACAGAGCAAATATCATCGGAATACATTTCGAGGGAAGATATCTTAACGAAAAGAAAAAGGGTGCTCATGATCCTACCCTTTTATCCCCCCTTGATGCCGATGAGATAGCGGAATTTATAAGTCAGGCAATCGGGGATAATTCCCCCCTTGAACACTTTCATCTCACCTGCGCACCGGAGCTTCCGAACGGTGAGATGTTTGTTACACGGGCAGTTTCCATGGGAGCTACCGTGGGTATCGGTCACAGTGCGGCGACTTATGAGGAG
>JAZRPJ010000180.1:0-6306 GCA_045649205.1 Candidatus Flemingiibacterium sp. | reverse complement strand
CAGTAGTCGGAAATGGTAGAGCCGCTGATGTTGGCGATTACCGTTGCCCCCTCCCTTTTAAGGCGGGGAAGCTCATTTTCCATAAAGGCATGAACCCCCGGATTCTGCAGACCGATGGAATTGAGAATACCCGAGGGAGTTTCCGCAATTCTCGGTGGGGGATTTCCAAGACGGGGGGCAAGAGTCATGCCCTTGACCGCAATGGCACCGAGGTCCGATGCCGCGTAATAGGGCGAATATTCATCGCCGAAGCCGCAGGTACCGCTGACGGTAATCACAGGATTTTTCAGCGTCACACCTGCAAAATTTACGGAAAGGTCTATATTTTTCATTTCCAGATTATCTCCTTTGAGTCGAATACCGGTCCGTCCATGCAGACACGCTTGTATTTTTCGCCTGTGACGCCCTCATTATCCTTGAACATGGTCTTGCAGACGCAGGCAAGGCAAGCACCCACACCGCAGCCCATTCGCTCTTCCATTGAAACCTCACAGCGTACTCCTGCTTCCTCGCAGATAGCCGCAACTGCTGCCATCATGCCCCGAGGTCCGCAGACGTACACAACATCGGTATTACCCTTTGCAAGCTCTTCCTTTAAAAGCTCGGTGACAAAGCCTTTTCTTCCGCTTGAACCGTCGTCGGTGATGACTTTGGTTTCGATTCCGTTATTTTCAAACAGTTCAGTAGAGTTTATAAGCGAAGCAGTTCTGAAGCCGAAAAGTGCCTTTGCACCCTTGCATTTCTTACCTATTGAAAGGAGCGGATAAATTCCGATTCCGCCGCCCACAAGGACTGCACGCTCGCCCTCCTTATAACTGAAGCCGTGACCGAGTGCACCGAGAATACTGATCTTGTCATAGACCTTTCTCTCTGCCATCCATTCTGTACCCTTGCCCCGTACCTCATAGCAAAGACGGATGCAATCGTTAAGAACCTCGCATATGGAAATTGGACGGCGAAGTGTCGTTCCCTCTCCGCAGAGAACATGGACGATCTGTCCCGGCATTGCCCATTTTGCAATTTCCGGAGCCTCGATAATCATATTGTAAAGCTCGGCACCCTCGCATATTTTTTCGTTCACTAAAACAGTGCCGTTATCCTTAAGCTTGTTTGTCATTGTTCGGATCATGTCCTTTCTTCCCTTTTTAAAGTACGGAATTTATATCGTCCCTCATTGCGATGACCGCATCACGTGTGCAGGTCTTGAAGTTCCTTCCGTCATCTCCTGCCTTTTTGTATGCACACATAAGTGCACGGGAGGAGTTTACGATAGCACCGGACTTATTCTTGTCGAACGCACCAACGATATCGTTTGCCGCACCGCCCTGGGCGCCGTATCCGGGGATAAGGAAAAATGTATGAGGCATTGCCGCACGAAGCTCGGTGAGCTGCTTCGGATATGTTGCACCGACAACCGCACCGCAGGGGCTGTAGCCGGACTCGGAAATATAGGGCGCACCCCATTCCTCAACCTTTGCTCCCACCTTACGGTAGAGTGTTGTATCGCCGATCTCGAGGTCCTGAAAATCGCCGGAGGACTTATTGGAGGTCTTAACGAGAATGAACATTGACTTGTCATTTTCCGCCGCGATATCGATGAAAGGCTTAACACCGTCGATACCGAGATAAGGATTGATGGTCACACAGTCAACGGGAGTCGCCTTTGCGGTGGAGTTAAAAAGCTGTGTTTCGCCGATGAACGCCTTTGCATATGCTTCGGCAGTTGAGCCGATATCGTTGCGCTTAACGTCAAGGATTACATAAAGTCCTGACGCCTTTGCGTATTCGATGGTCTTTTCAAGGGCGATAAGTCCCTCTATGCCGTACATTTCGTAGAAGGCAGACTGTGGCTTAACAGCCGGAATAAGGTCAGCCGCACCGTCGATAAGTCCTTTGTTAAATTCAAAAATTGCCTCGCCTGCCGCCTTGAAGGTGTCGCCGTATTCCTTAACGGCGGCATCACGGATGTGAGCAGGGATATAGTCGAGAACCGGGTCAAGACCCATTACAGTAGGGTTATTTTTGGCTTTGATTTTTTCGATTAAGGGTTCAAAAGACATGATATATTTCCTTTCGAATTTGAATTATTTTTCTTTATTTTCAAACACGCATTTACCGTTCACAAATGTGGCGTCAATTCTCGCACCGAAGGTCATACCCACAAAAGGCGTGTTGGTGGATTTTCCCTGAAGGTCCTCGGGGGCGACCGTGTTGTCGCATCCGAGAGTCACTATTGCGAAGTCTGCCGGCGAGCCGACCGAGAGGTTTCCAAGACCCATTTTGTCAAGTCCCGTAATCTTCGCCGGATTTACCGCCATGAGTTCAATGAGCCGTCCGATGGTGATGTGTCCTGCTTGAACGAGGTTTGTGTATGACACAATAAATGAGGTCTGCAGACCGATAATTCCATTAAGGGATTTCCCGATATCGCTTCCCTTTTCCTCCTTTGAGTGGGGGGCATGGTCAGTGGATATGCAGTCAAGTGTACCGTCGCAAATCGCCTCGATCACGGCGAGCTTGTCCTCCTCCGAACGAAGGGGAGGGTTCATTTTGGCGTTAGAGCCATAGTAGATCACATCCGCATCGGTAAGGGAGAAGTAGTGGGGACAGGTTTCCGCTGTAACCTTTACTCCTCTTGCTTTAGCACGGCGGATACAGTCAAGTCCGCCTCTCGTTGAAACATGGCAGATGTGAAGTCTGCATCCGGTTTCCTCGGCTATCATGATATCGCGCTCGATGATCAGATCCTCGGCGAGATTGGGAATTCCCTTTAACCCAAGCATACGGGAGATCTTGCCCTCGTTGACCGCACCGCCTTCTGCAAGGGACATATCCTCGCAGTGGGACATGAAAAGAAGGTCGTGTTCCGCGCCGATCTTCATGGCATCACGGAGCATCTTCGCCGTCATAACGGGGCGTCCGTCATCGGAGAATGCCGCTGCTCCTGACGCCGAAAGCTCGGTAAGGGGGCAGATCTCATCGCTTTTCAGCCCCTTTGTTATCGCCGCAACGGGAAAAACACGGCAGCTTGCATCCTTCGCTTTGTTTTTTATATATTCGACAACCTCCACACTGTCGGTGGTTGGCTTGGTATTTGGCATGGCAAAGATCGAAGTAACGCCTCCTGCCGCCGCACATCGGGTACCGGAAGCGATATCCTCTTTATATTCAAAGCCCGGCTCACGCAGATGAACGTGCAGGTCAATAAGTCCGGGAATCACATACCTTCCGGAAGCATCAATTACCTTTTCGGCTGTGAGTTCGCCTGCCTTCGTGCTGTATTCGGCGCGTGACATTATTTTTGCAATTTTGCCGTCCTTAACGGCAACCGCAGATGCCTCGCCCACCTTGCTCTCCACAAGGCGTGCATTTAAAATCAAAAGCTCATAGCTCGTTTTCATAATTTTGGGGGTATCCTTTCTACGGGGTTTCTGTTATCTGTTCGGTTTCTGTTTTCGCAGTGCCGTCGTCCATACCGCGCGCACGGCGAAGATTTGCCGCAAAATCGTCGTAAGCGTAAACGTAGCCCTCGCCGCGTACCGCTCTGATAAGCCGCAGTCCTAAAGGCTCATCAAGCTTTGAACGCAAGAATCTGACATAAACATCAACCACATTTGTATCCTTACCGCTCTCGTCCTGCCAAAGCTCACGGAGAAGCTCGGCACGGCTTATGGTTTCGCCGGGACGGGCGTGCAGGTAGGACAGCAGAGAAAACTCTCTCGGGGTCAGCTTGACCGTTGTATCTCTGAAGGTAACGCTGGAATCCTCCTCAGAGATGACAAGCTGATTTTCAGCATATGTACCCTCGTCCTCCCCCTCCATGATTTCACGTACAAATTTTCGCATTTCCGAAACGAGAAAGGGTTTATTAAGTATAAGCAGACGTACCTGCTCTGGCATTGCCGCACCGAGAAGACCGCAGTCCACGAATATGGCGGCACGGATACGCCTTACCGAGGGAAGCTCACATAACCCCTCTGCTGCAAGTATCTGATAATTTCCGCCGTTCCCCGCATTTACAAGACCCATTCCCTCAAGCTCAAGCTCAAGCATACGTCCATACAGCGGATCTTCAGCTACAACCTTGAATCTTAATTTTTCCATTTAAATTCCCTTTCTACCATGAGATTTTCTCATCGGCAATTTCACGCATCATAAATGGGATAATTTCATCCTTCTCGTAACCGAGAGAATATGCAAGAATCAGTTTCATATATGCTGTTTCGTTTGTCAAGGAGTAGATGGGCTGTATTCCGTGGGAAATGAGGTCGGCTGTGGTGGAATAACGCCCCGATTTTTCACGCATTGATTCGGGCAAGGGGGAGAGGAAAATATCCACACCCCTCTTTTTACATTCATCGGCAAAGTAAAGAAGTGAGCGTTTTGTGTACGGCTCGCCCTTTCTCGACCTCTCCGCGCAGGCTGTTGACGAATGGTAGCTGCCGTGAAGGACACCTTTTATATTTTCCGGCAATCTGTACATCGAATAATCAATTCCCACATAAGGCTCGATCTTGAGAACCGAATCACAAAGTCCCTTCAGCATGGCAAGTATAGGATACTCCACCTCAATTTTATACGGCTTCGCCTCGGTGTAGGGACACATATCCACAGAGAAGAAATCCGATGTATAATTGGCGCAGTTCACAAGGTGTGCACCGTGATGGAGATAGGTAACTCCGTCCGAATTGCGATAAGGCACATAAACACCTGCGCCGAATCCGTCACGGGTAAGCTCCACCGCCGCTTTAAAATTGGCGTGACCGTTTGCACGGGGGTCAGTCAATGTGTAATCGCTTGAAACTATGAAAACAGGCTTGTCCCAAGCCCCTGCCAGCACCAATGCCAGCAGGCTTGAGGTATAGGCGAGGGTATCGGTGCCGTGGGCTACGATAACCGAGTCGTAATTTTCAAGCATCGTCTCGGAAAAGGCGTCAAGGATACGTCCCAGACGAGGAATCGTCATATTTTCGCTTAAAATATCAAGAGGGTGAATATAGTCGAACTCCACCTCGGTAAAGCCCTGACGGTACAGCTCCTTCGCAAGGAGAGATACGGTATTTTTACCGTTGGCTGAAAGGTGTCCCGATTCATTTTCCGTGGTGCTTATAGTTCCGCCGGTCATCATTACTAAAATTTTCATCGCCAAGGCTCCTTTCTGCGTTATGCAGTATCTTGTAACAACTAAAGCTGGATGTTTCAATAGGCTCTCCCCATGGGAGAGCTGTCAGCGAAGCTGACTGAGAGGGTTCTATTTTTGCAAGAAAGCCCTCTCCGTCACGGCTTGCGCCGTGCCACCTCTCCCTATGGGAGAGGCCTTTCAGAGCGTCAGTTTTTAGCTACTGCGATCATGGTGGCTTGTCACTTGTCAAGGCAAGCGGCAAGCATCTTCATGTCTTTAAGCATATCCTCTTTTTTGTGGGGGTCACGGAGCAGCGCCGAGGGGTGATAAACCGCACAAATGCGCCGCCCGTCGCGCTCGAACCAGACTCCGTGCTCTTTTGTGATCTTGAAATCCGGCTTGATGAGCCGCATGGCGGAGATTCTGCCCAGGCAGACGATGATTTCCGGGTTTATTATTCTTATCTGATCATTAAGATATTCAATGCAGGCATCTTCCTCTGCCGGCAATGGATCGCGATTTTTGGGAGGACGGCATTTTAAAATATTGGCAATGTAAACGTCCTCACGGGAGATGTCCACTGCTTCGAGGAATCTGTCAAGCAGCTTTCCTGCAGCACCTACAAAAGGGATTCCCGAAAGGTCCTCCTTCTCTCCCGGTGCTTCACCGACAAACATAAGCCTTGCCTTCTCGCTTCCCGTTCCAAACACGGAATTTGTACGGGTATCCCCAAGAGGACATTTATGGCAGGCGGCACATTCCGCACGCAGTTTCTCAAGCATATTTTACGTCCTTCCCCTTTTTCACTTCGTAATATTATACCATATTACATTATACCACAAAATCAATGCAAAATCAATAAGCTTTTCAAATTTATAGCCATCCTGCAAAGAAAAAAAGAAAAATTTCAAAAAACATCTTGACAAATGCTTTTCGTTGTGGTATAATGATATTTGTCAATGAATCCGTTGGGGATTTGTGTAACGGTAGCACGACAGACTCTGACTCTGTTTGTGGGGGTTCGAACCCCTCATCCCCAGCCAATTAGTGCGACCAAAAAAGATATCGCACCGAAAACCCGAGATTTTCTCGGGTTTTCTTCGTTTTTCGCCCTTTTTCACGTTTTTTCAAATTTCGGAAAATAGTCAAAATAAAAAGATATCATTTGCCGAAATGAATTGATT
>JAZRPJ010000179.1:0-44726 GCA_045649205.1 Candidatus Flemingiibacterium sp. | reverse complement strand
GGAACTATGCTTATCGTTGCACACAGACTCTCCACGATTCAGCACGCAGACAATATTATCGTGCTGTCCCACGGAGAGATAAAGGAGCAGGGAAATCATTTCACACTGCTTGAAAAGCGCGGGCGATACTACGTGCTTTATTCCATGCAGCGTGCGAAAGAATCAATATCCGGGAAATAAAAAATGAGGCAGCTTTTTAAAGCTGCCTCAAAATTTTATCTTAAGATTAAAGGGTGTTTGCAGATCCGAGAACGTCGCAGATCTTGTGCATAACCATCTTCTTAACCTCTTCACGGGCTACAGTGAGGTAACCTCTGGGGTCGAAGACTTCGGGCTGAGCTGCAAGAACTCTGCGGATACCTGCGGTCATCGCAAGACGGATATCGGAGTCGATGTTGATCTTGCAGACAGCGAGGGTTGCTGCACGGCGAAGCTGTTCTTCGGGAATACCTACAGCATCCGGAAGCTTACCGCCGGTAGCGTTGATTTCCTTAACACATTCCTGGGGAACGGAAGAAGCACCGTGGAGAACGATCGGGAATCCGGGGATTCTCTTTGCGATCTCTTCGAGGATATCGAAACGGAGCGGAGGGGGAACGAGGATTCCGTCGGCGTTTCTGGTGCACTGTGCGGGAGTGAACTTGTATGCGCCGTGGGATGTGCCGATAGAGATTGCAAGGGAGTCTACACCGGTCTTGGATACGAATTCCTCAACCTCTTCAGGACGAGTGTAAGAAGACTTTTCTGCAACTACTTCGTCTTCGATGCCGGCAAGCACACCAAGCTCGCCCTCTACAACAACGCCGCGTTCGTGAGCATAGTCAACGACCTTTCTGGTAAGGGCGATGTTGTCCTCGAAAGAATGGTGAGAGCCGTCGATCATAACGGAAGTGAAGCCGCCGTCGATGCAGGCTTTGCAGATTTCAAAATCTGCACCGTGGTCAAGGTGGAGTGCAAGGTCAATACCTGCATCCTTAACAGCTGCATTTGCAAGAGCCATAAGGTATTCCTGCTTTGCGTACTTTCTTGCGCCGGCGGAAACCTGAAGGATAACAGGAGATTTTGCTTCGCCTGCAGCCTCGGTGATCGCCTGAACGATTTCCATGTTGTTAATGTTGAAAGCACCGATAGCGTAGCCGCGTTCATATGCTTTTTTGAACATCTCTTTTGTGTTTACAAGTGCCATAGTTTTAACGCTCCTATATATAAAATTTAATCATACACTAACATTATACTCCATATCAAGCCGTAAATCAAGAGCTTTGGCAAAAATATATGTTAATTTTTTTGCGAATTGAGAATTTGAAGATAAGTTAACAGCGATTAAGACTCAATATGCTTCTTTGCAAATCGTTGGGTGACGGAATTTAAATTTGTTACAAGCATATCCGCGGTGATACGTGTGGATTTCGGCTTGTTTAAATTACTACGCTCGATGGCGTTGTAAATATATTCCACGTCTTCATAGCCTTGATGGAGGATCGAGCTCAAAATGTCGGTAGTCCGCTCAAATCCGGATTTTATCATCGTGTCGATACCTTCTCGGGTGAAGACAAGGGACTGTCTGAAAACATTTTCGCTTGGAAAGGTAAGCTTGATGATTTTATTATCGAAGTAAGTGTTTTCAAAGCTGTAGCAGACATCGTCAAAATAAATACAGATAATGTAATCAAGGCGGTGCTTCAGCAGCGGAAATACAGGGATGTTGTCAACCATTGCCCCGTCAAAATAACTGCTTGCGCCAATCTTTATAGGACGGTTGTAGGGAGGGAGGACCACGCTTGCTTTAAGAAAATCAAGTACGTCAGAGCTGTGAGCAGTGGATATATTTTTATATGTCAGCTTTTTTCGGGTGAGGTTCACGAGTGCGCAGTAAAAATGCATGGAGAGGTTGTCATCTTCAGAATGAACATCGGCTATATCTTCTTGGAGCAGTTCACTTTTGAGTACTTGATTGATAAAAAGCTTTGAACTGTCGCCGCAGATATTTCTCCACATTTTGGTCAGCGTATCAAGCTTATTTGCGGCATAGGCATAACCGTTCAGCACACCTACAGATGCGCAGCTCATGCACTTTATAGAGTCAAGTGGGATGAAGTTGGAGATGGCACGCAAAGCCCCCACCTGATAAGCTCCTTTCGCCATGCCGCCAGACAAAACAAGTCCGATATTCATTGATACCTCTGATACTTACAGCCAAAAGGAAGTACAGAAGGGGAAATCCTCCTGTACTCCTCTTTTATCATTTATGTTTTTAAGATTACTTCAAGAAAGCGCCGCTCTTGTCGGTGAAGCTGCCAACGAGAATCATGATGAAGTCGATGAGAGCACCAAGACCGAAGCATCCTGCGGTGAGAAGCCAAATGATACCGGTGCCTACTTTACCTACGTAGAAACGGTGAATACCAAGACCGCCAAGGAAGAAGCACAGAAGTGCAGCTACGACCTTATTCTTTGAAGAAACGATTTGATCTGCCATGATAGAGTCCTCCTGAAAAATAAATTTTTAATACATTTTACAAAGGTACCTGATAAAGTTGCATTTATCAAGTATTGGCTGTGCTGAAACACAGCTCCCCTGTATATTATTATACTACGTTTGTCGATAAATGTCAATAGGTTTAGTACAATTTGTGACAAAAAATATGATAATATTTAACCATTGTTAATAATTTCCAAACAGAATGAGAATTCTGTGAACGGCTGATTAATGAAAGCTGTCGCGGAACGGGTAGTTCGAAAAATTTACAGTGGCTTCATTGACAAAAGGAGGATTGTGTGCTATAATGTAACAATCCCGATATTCATCGGGAAATAACATTGCGTTGTATCTCGCCGAGCGAGAGCAGCAGCAGGAGGAAAATATGAATAATCGCACAAACATCATCGACGCACGACACAAACGTACACTATGGCTTGTTGAAACAGCTATGCTGGCGGCAATTGTAATTCTTCTTTCGATAACGCCTTTGGGTTATCTGAAAACACCGCTGCTGGAAATCACATTTATGATGATTCCTGTAGTTATTGCATCTGTTGCTGTCGGACCATTATCCGGAGCAATAGTAGGCGGAGTTTTTGGCATTACGAGCTTTCTCCAATGCTTTGGAATAGGAGGATACAGTGCATTTGGCGGAATTTTGCTTTCTATTAATCCGTTTTTTACATTTTTGATGTGTATTCCAACCAGAGTTCTTGCAGGGTTAATCCCGGGCTTTATCGCTAAAGCATTGTCAAATGTTGATAAGAAAAGAGCGGTTGCCTCGTTTGCATCTGCATTGTCCGGAGCTTTACTTAACACAGTATTTTTTGTTTCAACATTTGTACTTACTTTTGGCGGACAGTGGCAGACTATTGTCAGCGATTTGGAAAATATGGTTGGTGCATCGCTTGGTATAAACAGCTTAATAAATCTTATTGTCTTTATCGTCGGTACCAACGGTATTGTCGAAGCGGTAGTAACAGCGGTTGTTGGCGGTGCTATAGCAATGGGGCTGCATAATGCACTCAAGAGTAAGTTTAAATAAAAGGAAATATACTATGCTTCTTACTTTTAGCATTGAGAACAGCGGGATTACCTTTGGCTGTATAAAAGACGGATGCCTTGTTAACACTATAGCGATATCATACATACCGCAGCGTACACGCGATGAGTATGCGTGTGCGATAAAAACAGTGTTAGAGCTTTATGGTATTATTCCGGCGGAGTTTGACGGTGCCATCGGAGCATCGGTGGTTCCGTCAGCAACGGATACTATTTGTGCAGCTCTTGAACAGCTTCTTGGCTGCAAGCCCCACATTCTTGGTGCCGGAACTAAAACAGGACTTAATATACTCATTGATGCCCCCGCGCAGCTTGGCGGAGATTTAGTTGCTCTGTCTGTTGGGGCTTTGACAAAGTATAAGCCACCTATGGTAATTATTGAGTTCGGAACTGCTACTACGTTTTGCGTTATAAATTCGGAAGGCGAATTTGTGGGATGTGCTATTGTCCCCGGAGTTGAGCTGTCGCTTAACGCTTTGAGCGACGGTGCCGGGCTTCTTCCGCATATTTCAAGGAGCGCTCCGAAAAAATGTATCGGGACCAACACCATCGAAAGTATGCAAAGCGGAACGATTTTCGGTAATGCTGCTATGGTCGACGGAATGATTGAACGCATAGACCGTGAAATGGGGACTCATCCGACTATTGTGGCATCGGGAGTTATTGCAGATGAAATAATTCCCCACTGTACCCATGAAATCATTCGTGATGATAGGTTGATATTTTTTGGACTTTCTAAAATTTATGAGAAAAATTCCAGAAACGGTAAATTGAAAAAATAAAGAAGCAATTTTTATAAGGAGGTTTTGTTATGGGACTTCAGGAATCGGGAGAGATGTACCTTGAGACCATATATGTGCTTACAAAGAAAAGTACAAATGTACACTCTATTGATGTGTGCGAGTATATGGGATATTCCAAGCCCAGTGTCAGCCGGGCGATGGGACTTTTAAAGAATGGCGGATACATAACAATGTCCTCCGACGGTGCGCTGTCCCTTACCGAATTGGGGCTTGAGCTTGCCGAGAAGATATATGAGCGGCACACCATCCTTACGAATATGCTTGTATCTCTCGGCGTTGACGAAAAGATCGCCTCCGAAGATGCCTGCAGGATCGAACATGACATCAGCGACACTTCATTTGAGGCTATAAAAAAGCGGTTCGGTAACAAATAAGTGAAAAATTAAAGCCCGGCATGAGCCGGGCTTTTTGTGTATTCTTTTATGCAAGGATTTCCTTTATTGCCGCGGGAATTGCTCTCACAGTGTCGCTTGCTATCATGGAAACCTCTGGGATATCGCGATTGGCGATCTCGCCTGCCAGACCGGCAACATATGCGCCTGCCGCAACGGCGAGAAGAAGCTCATCGTCTTCTACATACCCGCAGATACCGGAAAGAATTCCGGAGAGAACATCTCCGCTTCCGGCGGTTGCCATTCCCGAACAGCCGCGGTCGATAAGGTATACCGTGTCGCCATCGGTGGCAATAGATGTGGGCCCCTTGAGAAGCAGGATCGCACCGGTATTTTTTGCATAATCCTTGGCACATCCGATAAGATCTCCGCGGAAATCTTCGAATTTTTCGCCGCAAAGACGTTCAAATTCCTTGGGATGCGGTGTGAGAATCAGCTTGCAGGACGCATTTTTGAATCTGCGTCTGTCCATTCTTGCCAGGGCGTTAAGACCGTCAGCATCAACAATGAGATTGCCGCTGTATTCGCAGAGCAGATATTCGAGAAGTCGGCGTACCTCCATGGAAGCACCCATACCCATTCCCACGGACATAGCCTCGGTACGGTGGATAAGCTTTTCCGTTGTGGCAGCGGAGAAGCAGTAAGAGCCGTTCATGGTATCGAGAGGGAAGAGCGTCGATTCCAGCATATGGGGAAGGACTGCATCAACGAGATTGTCCGGAACGGCAAGCTTTGAAACGCCTGCACCCGAACGGAGAGCGGAAAGTGAGAGATTTGCAAGCTTTGCCGCACCGCTGTATTCGGTTGAACCGCCAACTAAAACAACGTAGCCGTAATCGCCTTTGTTTGAGTTGCTGGGGCGTTTTTCAAAGATGTGCTTGATGTCGTCCTTTTCCACAACGTAGAAAGGCTCGTCAACAAGCTCAACACCGATGTCGCAGTTGACTTTATCTTTTATTATATCCTTTGCGGAATTGAGGAAATGCCCGCTTTTGAAATAACCGAGGGAAACGGTCAGGTCGGAGTGCACGCAGTGCTTTCCAAGACCGCTGTCGCCTCCGAGTCCGCTGTTGATGTCAGCGCAGACTACATAAGCGTCGCAGGCATTGATTTTTTCAATTGCGGTATAGTAGGGGTCCTCCACCTCGCCTTTGAAGCCGGTACCAAAGATACAGTCGAGGACGGTATTGAATTTGTCAAGATTCATTTTCTGAACTCCTGCAGTGATTTTCACACCGGCTTTTACGCAGCGGTCGTAAAAATAGCGTCCGTCCTCGGAAAATTCGTCGGTGACGAGGAAGATCTCGCAGGCAATATTGGCATTTTTCAGATACTCGGCAACAACGTAACCGTCGCCTGCGTTATTACCGTAGCCGCATACAATTGCCACGGGGGCTTTCCACTTTACGGCTTCGAATATACCCTTTCCGGCACGAGCCATAAGCTCGCGTTGAGTCGTGTATTTTGTAGCAGTGTTGGCATCGCTTTTTCTTATGTTGTCGATGGAAACAACTTTTATCATAGTTAAAGATTCCTTTCGTTGTGCAAAATATGGCATTCTAATTGGATTATACCACAATGTTAGAAAAATGTCAAGCGAAAAAAACAACAAATTATCTGTGTCAACATGATATTTTTGTGTTTGTTTTATCATAGAATTGATGAAAGGGAAAAATATTGAATTAAGTATGAATTTTTAGGGTGAATAATTGCAATTTCTGTGAAATTATGATATCATGATAGGTGGAATACTTACAAGACACTTTTTTAAAGAGGAAAAATACTGTGAATATTAACAGAAAAAAGCCCGAGCTTCTTTCTCCGGCGGGAAATTTTGAAAAAATGAAATCTGCCGTTCTCTACGGTGCCGATGCGGTATATCTTACCGGTGACGATTTCGGTATGCGTGCGGCGGCGGATAATTTCACTGTCGAAGAGCTTCACGAAGCTGTGAAATATGCACATGAGCGTGGAGTAAGGGTAAACCTTACGCTGAATACTATGCCCCGTACCGATGAGTACCCAAAGCTTATGGAATTTGTGAGATCCATAGGTGGTGCCGGAATCGACGCGGTTATCGCGGCGGACATCGGTGTTATGGCGCTTGTGAAAGAATATCTGCCGAAGGCAGAGCTTCATATCTCAACCCAGGCGAGTACGGTCAGTGCCGCCGCCTGCAGAGAGTGGGTGAAATTCGGCGCAAAGCGAATCGTCCTGGCAAGGGAGCTTACGCTTAATGAAATCCGCCGTATCCGAGAGGAAATCGGTAACACAGCGGAGCTTGAAGCTTTCATTCACGGCTCAATGTGCATTTCGTACAGCGGAAGATGCCTGCTGTCACAGCACTTTGTTGACAGGGATGCAAACCGTGGAAGATGTGCCCAGCCATGCAGATGGAATGTTTCAATGGAAGAGTCTGCAAAAATGTCCTGCGGCGGCTTCGAGGGTTGTGCCGATTATGAGATCATGGAAGAAAAACGTCCTGAAAACCGCATCCCCGTTATTGAAAACGGTGAGGGAACATTCTTCTTAAGCTCTAAGGATATGTGTATGATAGAGCATATTCCGGAGCTTATGGAAAGCGGAATCGACTGCTTCAAAATCGAAGGCAGAATGAAAAGCGAATACTATACCGCTGTGGTTACAAACGTTTACCGTATGGCAATCGACCGGTATTTCGCTGACCCCGACGGCTACAAATACGATCCTGCATGGCTTCGTGAGCTTGAATCGGTGAGCCATAGAGAATACGCCACCGGATTCTATTTCGACAACGCCATGGAAAACGCCAATACTACAAAATTCCCTGGATATATGAAGGAAAAAGCCTTCCTCTGCCGTGTCAGCGATTACGACAGTGAAACGGGAGTTGCCACCTTCATTCAGAGAAATAAGGTCTTCGCTGATTCCGATGTAGAGGTGATTACCCCGGGTAAAGTAGGACGTCCTCTGCACCTTGGTGAGCTTTTCAATGAGAGCGGTGAGGTGATCGAATCAGCACCGCATCCTTACATGGTATTTCGCGCCAAAGTCCCCTTTGAACTTAAAGTCGGCGATATAATTCGCGGCGCGTAAGGAGAATGATATTATGATAATTTTTGAAATATTAAAAGCCTTGCTTTTCGGTATCGTTGAGGGCATAACCGAATGGCTGCCCATTTCAAGCACCGGACATCTTATCTTACTCGATGAATTTGTTAAGTTCGATGTTTCCGAGGGCTTTTCGGAGATGTTCAATGTTGTGATACAGCTCGGTGCTATACTTGCTGTGGCTGTGGTCTTCTTTAAGAAGATCTGGCCATTTTCAAGGAAAGGGGAGGTGCTTGGCATAATCCGTCGTGATAAGCTGACGCTGTGGCTGAAAATAATTGTTGCCTGCCTTCCGGCGGCGGTTGTTGGCGTTCTTTTCGACGATTATATCGATGCACTTTTCTATAATTTTCAGACGGTAGGCATAATGCTTATCCTTGTGGGTATCGCCTTTATCATCGTTGAGAAACGCTGCGCGGGCAAAGCCGCAAAAATCGAAAGCATAGACAATATTTCCTGGGGAAGGGCACTGGGAATCGGATTCTTCCAGCTGCTTGCGGCGATTTTTCCCGGCACATCCCGTTCCGGCTCAACAATACTCGGCGGACGTATTTTAGGTGTTGGACGGACAGCGGCGGCGGAATTTACCTTCTTCCTCGGTATTCCGGTAATGTTCGGGGCATCCCTTCTTAAGCTGCTGAAATTCGGCTTTGATTTTACCGGCATGGAAGCGGTGATTTTAGCGGTCGGTATGATTTCCGCTTTCGGCGTTTCCCTCATATGCATCCGCTTTTTGATGGATTACATAAAGAAACACGATTTCAAGGTTTTCGGATACTACAGAATCATTCTCGGCGCTTTGGTTATCGGCTATTATATAGTTAAGTGCTTTGTGAAATAGTGACTAAATTAACGGCAAAACAGCGGTGCTGTTTTGGTATAAACCGAAAAAGTTATCAATTTGAGATTTTTTTCACAATTTTATGTTGATATAATCTGTAATATGTGATAAAATAACTATGGCTGTAAATTTTTACAGTTGCTAATTTTTGCAAAAATTTTTTATAGAGGTGAAAATAAATGTACAACAAAAAATCAGTAGAAGACATTGCTGTTGCAGGCAAAAGAGTTCTTTGCCGCTGCGATTTCAACGTGCCCGTTAAGGATGGCGTTATCACAGACGACAAGCGTATTGTCGGCGCAATGAAGACCATTAAGTACCTTGTAGACAACGGCGCGAAGGTAATTCTTTGCTCTCACATGGGCAGACCTCACAACGTTCTCAATGAAAAGATCTCCCTTTCCAAGAAGGAAAAGAAGAAGATTGAAGCACTTCCCGCTGAAGAGCAGGCAGCTGCAACCGCAGAGCTTCTCGAAAAGGCAAAGGGCGATATCACCAAGCTTTCCCTCAAAATCGTCGCTGATGACCTCACAAAGAAGGGTATTAACGTAACTCTCGCAAAGGATGTAATCGGTCCTGATGCCAAAGCTAAAGCGGCGGCTCTCAAGGACGGTGAGGTTCTCCTTCTCGAAAACGTACGTTTCCATGCAGAGGAAGAAAAGAACGATCCTGCATTTGCAAAAGAACTTGCTTCCATGGCAGACATTTATGTAAACGATGCTTTCGGTACAGCTCACAGAGCTCACGCTTCCACCGCAGGCGTTGCAGATTACCTTGACACCGCAGTTTGCGGCTACCTCATCCAGAAGGAAATTGAGGTTATGGGTAAGGCTCTTGAAGATCCGGTACGTCCTTTCGTTGCAATTCTCGGCGGCGCAAAGGTTTCCGACAAGATCGGCGTTATCAACAATCTTCTCGAAAAGTGCGACACCATCATCATTGGCGGCGGTATGGCATACACGTTCTTCAAGGCGATGGATCTGCCTATCGGTAGTTCCATCTGCGAGCACGACAAGCTTGACCTTGCGAAGGATCTTATGGCAAGAGCAAAGGAAAAGAGCGTAAACTTCCTTCTCCCCGTTGACAACAAGATCGGCCGCGAGTACAAGGAAGACACCATATGCATGGAGATCTACAGCGATTCCATTCCGGACGGCTGGATGGGTCTTGACATCGGCGAAAAGACCGAAGAGCTCTTCGCAAAATCTCTCGTTGGCGCAGGTACCGTAATCTGGAACGGTCCTATGGGCGTTTCCGAATGGGAAAACTTCGCATCCGGTACCCGCAGCGTTGCAAAGGCAATCGCAGAATCCGGCGCTATTTCCATCATCGGCGGCGGCGACTCCGCAGCAGCAGTTGAAACTCTCGGCTACGCTGACAAGATGAGTCATGTATCCACCGGCGGCGGCGCATCTCTCGAATTCCTTGAGGGACTTGAGCTTCCCGGTATCGCTTGCCTCAACGAAAGAGAATAATTGTATTGATATGCGGTAAGGCTCGCATCTGCCTTGCGGCTGCTCGGGAAAGGAGGCGCTGCGCTCAAACTCCGCTTCGCCCTCCTCTCCACACCTCCCGACTCGGCTGACATCGCTTGAATTGTCATTTTAGGATGATTAAATAAAATTAACCGTAGGGGAGGGGCTTGCTCCTCCCGTACTTCATTATCGAAAGGAATATAAAAATGAACAAGGCTACAAGAAGAACAGTTATCGCGGGCAACTGGAAAATGAACATGACCCCCGCGGCAGCATCCGCATTTATAAAGGAGCTTGCACCTATGGTTGCAGGCAAGGACGAATGTGATATCGTTCTCTGCGTTCCCACCATCGATATCCCTGCGGCTGTTGAGGCTGCAAAGGGCACAAACATTAAGATCGGTGCTGAAAACGTACACTTTAAGGCATCCGGCGCATACACCGGCGAGATCTCCGCTGAAATGCTCACCGAAGCAGGCGTTAAATATGTTGTTATAGGTCATTCCGAGCGCCGTCAGTATTTCGGTGAAACCGATCAGACCGTTAATCTCCGCACTCTGGCGGCTGTAAACGCCGGTCTTACAGCTATTGTCTGTGTTGGCGAAACCCTTGAGCAGAGAGAGCTTGGCTACACCGAAACCCTTATCAAATTCCAGACCAAGATGGCACTTACTAACGTAAGTCGCGAACAGCTTAAGAACATTATCATCGCATACGAGCCTGTATGGGCTATCGGTACCGGCGTTACCGCTACTGCTGATCAGGCTGACGAGGGTAACGGCTATGTTCGTGCGGCTATCGCTGAAATGTTCGGCAAGGATGCGGCAGAGGAAGTTACCGTTCAGTACGGCGGCTCCATGAACGCAAAGAATGCTGCAGAGCTTCTCGCAAAGGTAAATGTTGACGGCGGACTTATCGGCGGTGCTTCTCTTAAGACTGCTGATTTCACCGTTATCGTTGATGCGGCTCAGTAATTTCGGTTGATATTTAAACATATTTAAGACCTCGGCTTTGTCCGAGGTCTTTTTTATGCCTTGTTTTTTGTGTAAATTGGGAAAATAACGGAAAATTTACGAAATATCTTAAAAATTCTTCAAAATAATATAGACATATTGGAAAAAAAGTGGTATAATATTAATATTATGGGGTATTATCGCCATAACTGTGAAAATTACTTTGATATACCAATCTTTTTTCGATAGAATTACGAAGGAAAGGACTGTGAAAATTTTGAGTAAGCACGAAAAAAAGCCCTTTAAACATTCAGTCAGAGTTATTCTCTCTGTATGCATTGCGGCGGTATTTTTCGGAATATATGCCCTTGTCGTAGGTTATTCAGATCTGAATCCTCTTTTGGTTGGCGGAGTCATGCTTGTTTGTATGCTGATAGCTGAGTTTGTCGCCCTCAGGCTTTACGGTATGCTTCGTTTCGGCTCGGTCATGATGAATGATGAAAAGCTTTCACCTTTACTTGGAAATATTACTCTCGACTTTATATTAAAGCTGTATATGCCGGTCGTGATCTGCGATGAATCGGGCAGAATTATCTGGTACAACAATGCCTTTACAAAATCGGCAAAATCCCGTGAGGTTCTCTACGCAAAATATATCGACAGCATCACGGGCGTCACCGTTGAGCAGATACTTGACGATACCACAACCGCTCCCGATGAACTAAAAGCCAATGACGGTATTGAAGCCGTGGCATATGACAGGGTTTTCCGAATCAAGGGTTATAAAATAACCTCCCAGGGCAAGGAATATGTTATAACCGTTTGGAATGAGCAGACAGAGCTTCGTCAGCTTGCAAAGCGGCTTGCGGACGAGGAAACCATAATCGCGTACGTTATGATTGATAACCTTGACGAGCTTATGCAGTTCGTTCAGGAAAAGTACCGCAGTGCGGCGGCTCAGGTCGAAGAGATACTCAAGCAGTGGGCCGATTCCGTTGGCGGTATACTGAAAGAATACGAGCGGGATAAATTTATATTCCTCTTTGAGGCGAGATATCTCGGTGAATTTATCGAGCGCAAATTTGACATACTTGATAAGATACGGGAGGTACGAATCGGAGAGGGCAGTATGCCCATAACCGTTTCCATCGGTATTTCAAGTGTCAACGGCGCTCTTGCGGATAAGGACAGAGATGCTCATTCATCCCTTGATTTGGCGCTCCAGCGAGGCGGTGACCAGGTTGTGGTCAAGAATGCTCACAACATTGAGTTCTACGGCGGACGCACCAAAACTGTTCAGAAGCGTACGAAGGTACGTGCGAGAGTCATTGCCAATCAACTCACCCTTTCCATGGCAAAGGCAAACAATGTGCTTATCATGGGTCACCGGTATCCGGACTACGACTCTATCGGTGCCTGCATAGGTATCGCCAGACTGGCAATGTTCTGCGGTGTTAAGGCGAATATTATTGTCAACAGCGAGGATGCGAACATTAGCGGAGTGGTCAGCAGAGTTGCACCGCTTCCCGAATATGAGGGGATGTTCGTTGACAGCATCACGGGACAGGACCTTATCCATTCCGATACACTACTTGTTATAGTTGACGTAAATAATCCCGAACAGTTTGAATCTCTTGATATTGCGGAGAATGTAGGAATGGTGGCAATTATCGACCATCACAGAAAGACGGGAGAATTTAAGAATCAGCCTATTATATCCTATATTGAACCCTCGGCATCTTCCTGCTGTGAGCTTGTTTCGGAGATGCTTGAGCAGGCACTCCCAATTGGCGGACTGCACAGAGAAGAAGCGGATGCTCTCTATGCTGGAATTCTGCTTGACACCAAGCAGTTTGCGCGAAATACCGGAGTGCGTACCTTCAGCGCGGCGCTTTATCTTCGCTCCGAGGGGGCAAATCCGGCAGAGGTTCAGCTCTTCTTCAAGTCAGATATTGATGACTTTATGCGAGAGGCAAAATTCTCCATGAATGTTATAACCTATCGCCAGATGTTCGCCATTTCAATGAGCGACAGTGACGGAACTTCGCAGGACAGAATTGCGGCGGCAAAAGCTGCGGATAAACTGCTTTCGGTCAAAGGCGTTATGGCAAGCTTTGCCCTCGTTATGATCGATAACAGCGTTCACATTTCAGCCCGTTCCTCGGGAAATGTCAACGTTCAGTTGATTCTCGAAAAAATAGGCGGCGGTGGACATTACGAATCCGCAGGCGCACTCCTTAAGAATATAACAATGTCGGAAGCGCTCATAAGTCTTAAAGAGGCTATCGACGATTATATGAAGAAAAATTAAAGAAAGGCGTTTTCTTAGGAAAACTACGGTGTTTAAAAATGAAAGTTGTACTTACACAGGATGTAAAATCTCAAGGTAAAAAGGGTCAGCTCATAAATGTATCCGACGGATATGCACGCAATTTTCTTCTTCCCAAGGGACTTGCAATTATCGCTGACAACAAGGCAATGAACGAAATCAAGGGCAGAGAAGCCGCTGAACAGCATAAAAAAGAAGTGGAGCTTCAGACTGCAAAGGATACAGCCGCAAAGCTTGAAACCGTTGTGATCAAATTCACGGGCAAGCCGGGCGCTGACGGCAGACTCTACGGTTCCGTTACAACCAAGGATATTGCCGACGGACTTAAAGAGCAGGCAGATATCACCGTTGACAAGCGCAAGATCCTTCTTGACGATGCTATCAAATGCTTCGGTACACACACTGTTGAAGTCAAGCTCCATGCAGAAGTTGTGGGCAAGATCAACGTTGTGGTCTGTGAAGAAAAGTAAGCCATGGCTGACAATGCATATGGACGCAAGCTGCCATTTTCGGTGGAAGCTGAACAGTCTGTGCTCGGTTCGATACTTATAAATCCCGAGTGCTTTAACGATATTGCAGGACTTCTTACAAGTGACGATTTCTATTTGGAGGAACACACCAAAATCTACCTTGCCATGCAGAAAATGTACATGGAAAACAGGGATATAGATGTGGTCACCCTCATTGATACCCTTGTCCATCAAGGGGTGTACGATGCGGAAAAAAGCAAGGATTATATAAAGCTTATTGCAACCGTAGTACCCTCTGCTGCCAATGTTAAGGATTACGCAAGAATTGTCAAGGATAAGAGTCTGCTTCGGAGTCTGATTTCGGCGGCGGAGGAGATTTCCGAGTCGGCGTATTCTGCCGAGGATGAGGTAACTCATATCCTCGGAAGCGCGGAGCAGAAGATTTTCTCCCTTGCTCAGGGAAATGATACGAAAGGATTCCTTCACATCCGAGATGTGCTTATTCAGACCTACGAGCATCTGCATAAGCTGCAGACCGACAGGGCAGAGGTTATCGGTACGCCCACGGGCTTTGGTGACCTGGATAAAACCCTTGTCGGTATGGGAAAAAGCGACCTTATAATCGTCGGCGCACGTCCCGGTGTGGGAAAGACCTCGTTCTGTCTTAATATCGCATCTAACGTGGCGAAATCTACCAAGAAAGCGGTATGTATCTTCTCACTGGAAATGTCGGCACAGCAGCTTGTTTCAAGACTTTTGTCAAGCGAAGCGCTGGTCGACAGCAGAAGTATCCGCTCCGGTGAGCTTTCAAAAGAGGATTGGGAAAAGCTTGCCCATGCATCTTCCAGCCTGTCGGAGTGCGATATCTATATCGACGATACCACGGGTATCACTGCTACGGGAATGAAGTCAAAGCTTCGCCGCGTGAAGAATCTTGGTCTTGTGGTCATAGACTACCTTCAGCTTATGCAGAGTGACCGCAAGATTGAAAACCGAGTGCAGGAGGTTTCCGATATTTCGAGAAACCTTAAGCTGCTGGCAAAAGAGCTACAGGTACCGCTTATCTGCTGTGCACAGCTCTCACGTAATCCCGAATCGAGAGGTACATCGCAAAAGGCATCCCAGCCTATGCTTTCCGACCTTCGTGACTCGGGTGCTATCGAGCAGGATGCGGATATAATCATGTTCCTTTCCCGTGACTATTACCAGAACGACCCCGAAAAGCAGAATGTTGCCGATGTAATCGTGGCGAAAAACCGTCACGGCTCAACGGGCAAGGTCGAAATGGGATGGTTTGGACAGTTTACCAAGTTTACCTCTCTCGCCGCTGACGGCGAAGTTGCGCCCCCCAATTAAAATGTCAAAGGATGTAGTTGTTTCGCAGTTTGAAGCTGCTGTTTCACAGTACGGTATGACCCTCGGAGAAAAGGGAATACTTGTGGGTTATTCCGGCGGCGCTGATTCCTCAGTGCTTCTTCACCTGCTTTCGAATTATTGTAAAAGCCGGGGAATTTACCTTCACGCTGTTCATGTCAATCACGGAATTCGCGGTGAGGAAGCCGGGCGTGATGCTGAATTTTGCAGTCGTGAGTGCGAAAAGATGTCGGTTGATTTTACTTTATGCGAGGCGGATATTCCTGCGCTTGCCAAAAAAAGCGGACGGGGAATCGAAGAAGAGGCAAGAGAATACAGATATGCGACGTTTTCAAAAATAATTAAAGAAAATCCGCGGCTCACCTGCATTGCCACAGCCCACAATGCAAACGACAACGCCGAGACTATCCTCTTTAATTTGTCGAGAGGATGCGGTGCGAAGGGGCTTTGCGGCATTCCTCCGATCCGAGAATATGATGGTATAAAAATTATTCGTCCGCTTATTTATTCGATAAAAAGGGATATTTACGGATATTGCGAGGAAAACGGCATAGAATATATATTTGACAGCACAAATGACGATACCGCCTATACTCGCAATTATATCCGTCACGAGCTGATGCCCCGATTTGAGAAAATAAATCCGTCATTTGTTAAAGGCGCGGAACGGTGCTCGGAGTTAATGCGCCGTGATTGCGATTATCTTGAAGCGGAAACCGACCGTTTCCTTGATTTACACTTAAGGGACGGCAAAATCCCCACAGATGTGCTTGCTTCGGTCCATCCTGCAATTGCCGGACGGGCGGTTATGAAAATGATTTCGCAGTTTTCCGGCTCCTTTTCGGACAGTTTTCACGTTGATGAGATCCTGAGGGCAGTGAAGAGCGCCGATAATGGATGGGAGCTTTCGATTCCCGGCAAGATAAAAGCCAGAATACACGGCGGAAATTTGTGCTTTTTGTGTTCTCAGGGTATTGATGCAGCCCCCTTTTCCATTGAACTTAAAGACGGGATAAATGATTTCCCGGAACGCGGTTTTGCGGTTTTTGTGTTCAAAATCGGCGAGGAAAGCGCAGATTTACAAAAAACTCATGAACTGCTTGAAAATATTTACAAATTGTCAATATGCGCGAGAGTAAATTCTGATAAAATAAAACAAGCGCTTACGGTACGTTCGAGAATGAACGGAGATTCCTATGTTTTCGGTTCAATGACAAGACGGCTGAAAAAGCTCTACAATGACCGGGGCTACGATAAGGAATACCGTGAGAAAACCCCGATTTTTTGCGACAAAGAGGGTATAATATGGGTGCCCGGATTTCCGCCTGCCGACAGAGTGTCGGGGGGGGCGGATACATGTATTATATACTGCTATAATTAATTTTTATAAACTTGGAGAAAAATATGCTTGACGACATTAAAACCATACTTGTAAGTGAAAAAGAAATTGACGAAATAGTGACCGGGATCGCTGATAGAATCAGCGAGGATTACGCCGGAAGACGGCTACTGCTCCTTTGTATTCTCAAGGGCGCGGTGGTCTTCATGGGTGACCTTATGAAGAAGGTCAAAATTCCCGTTGAAATTGATTTTATGAAGGTTTCATCATACGGTGTTTCTACTGAATCCGGCGGATCGATCAATCTTCTGCTTGACCTTCACAGAAAGGATCTTGAAGATACGGACATAATCGTCGTTGAGGATATCGTTGACAGCGGTCGAACGCTCTCATATCTTGTAGAATATCTGCGCCTGAAAGGTGCAAGATCCGTTAAGACGGCAACCATGCTTGACAAGCCTTCAAGACGTGTGGTCGATTTTGTCCCCGATTACTGCGGACGTGAGATACCGGACGAATTTGTGGTGGGATACGGTCTTGATTACGCAGAAAAATACAGAGCACTGCCGTACATAGGCATTTTGAAGCCCGAAGTTTACGAGAAGTAATTTTATTCGGGAGCTTATAATTCAGTTAATAACCTTTCGCTTGCGAGAGGCTTGAGGTAACAGTGTGAAGGAGCATTTAACATAAATGCAAACTATGGCTGCTTCACGCTTGAAAATTCAAATTAAAAATGGGACACACTCCCATTTTTGTTCGCACTGCGAACACATTTGAATTTCATGTTGTATTTGTGCGCCGCTTCAGCGGCGGAATGGAGATTGGGATGAAATCAAACTATAAAATTCTAATTTTTTATGTAGTGCTTATCGGAGTGATACTTGTTTCCGCGGCGGCACTTTTCGGCGCACAGCCGGGAGAGAAGGCACTGTCAAGCGATATTCAGACACTGTTCGATAACGAAAGAGTCGTGGAGTTCGAAATTGACAGTGAAAATAAGCTTACTATTAAGGATACTGATGGTAAGACATGGACCTTCAAGCTGCGCAGCCTTGAACTTTTTACCGAGCAGTATCTTGATACGGTAGCCGATCAGTATGAGCGCGGGATAATAAAAAGATATAACATTGCAGAGCCGGGTGAAATTGCATGGTGGATAAGCTTTATGCCCTATGCCATATTAATGGTTTTGTTTATTCTGTTTTTCTGGTTCGTCGTTATTGGTCCCATGAGCGGCAAGGGCAATAAGGTTGCGAATTTCAGCAAAGCAAGAGCAAAGCTCGGTTCTGACGAAAAGAAAAAAGTATACTTTAAAGATGTTGCCGGTGCGGACGAAGAAAAAGAGGAGCTGCAGGAGGTTGTCGAATTTCTCAAAGCTCCCGGCAAGTTTACAAAGCTCGGTGCACATATCCCTCATGGCGTTCTCCTCGTAGGACCTCCCGGTACGGGTAAGACTCTCCTTGCAAAGGCAGTTGCCGGTGAAGCGGGAGTTCCGTTCTACTCTATTTCCGGTTCGGATTTCGTGGAAATGTATGTTGGTGTGGGCGCATCGAGAGTCCGTGACCTTTTTGACACGGCAAAGAAAAGTCCGGCAAGCATTGTGTTTATCGACGAAATTGATGCTGTGGGACGTCACCGCGGCGCAGGTCTTGGCGGCGGTCACGATGAGCGTGAGCAGACCCTTAACCAGCTCCTCGTTGAAATGGACGGCTTCGGCGGGAACGATGGTGTGATCGTTATGGCGGCGACCAACCGTCCCGATATTCTTGACCCGGCGCTCCTTCGCCCCGGACGTTTCGACCGTCAGATCACAGTTAACTATCCTGATGTAAAGGGCAGAGAAGAGATCCTCAAGGTGCACGCGAAGGGCAAGCCCTTTGAAGACAGCGTTGACCTTGCAACCGTGGCAAAAACTACCGTTGGCTTCACCGGTGCGGATCTTGAAAATCTCCTCAACGAGGCGGCACTTCTTGCGGCTCGCCGAAATAAGAGCCTTATCGGTATGAATGACCTTGAAGAGGCGATGATCAAAGTAATTGTCGGTCCTAACAAGAAGTCCAAGGTGGTAAATGACGAGGATAAGCGTATCACCGCATATCACGAGGCAGGTCATGCTATTGTCATGAAAAAGCTCCAGCCTAATGAGGTTGTTCATCAGATTTCGATTATTCCCGCAGGACGTGCGGCAGGTTATACGTTGCCTCTTCCCGTTAAGGATCGCTCACATCTTTCAAAGAGCGATATGGAGAACGAGATCGTATCCCTTCTCGGCGGACGGGTTGCGGAAAAGCTGATCATCGGCGATATCTGTACCGGTGCATCAAACGACATTCAGCGCGCCACGGGAATTGCACGCAATATGGTTACAAAGTACGGTATGAGCGACGTTCTCGGACCGATCGTATACGGCTCGGAGCATAACAGCGACGAAGTATTTCTGGGACGTGATTTTAACACATCGAGAAACTATTCCGAGGATACCGCAACCCTTATCGACAATGAGATCAAGCGCATAGTGAATGGTGCTTACGATAAGGCCATGGAAATCCTCAAGGAAAATGTGGATAAGCTTCACTTTATCGCAGAATTCCTCATGAAGAACGAGATCATGGACGAAGATCAGTTCAAGGCTGCTATGGAAGGGAATCCCACTATAGAGGAGCTTGAGGAAATGACCGCTGAAAAGAAGCGCAGAAGTGAATCCGAAAACCGCGTCAAGGCTGAAGAAAATGAAGCCAAAGCAAAAGAGGCGGAGGCACAGGCTGAATCTGAAAAAGCTGAAACCGATTCGGATGAACCAAGGATCAAAGACTGAACTAAATAGGGAAATGCCGCTTTAGTAGCGGCATTTCCGACAAATAAAATCAAAAGGAGATAAAACATGAACAGCGAGATTAAGACGACCCGTGCATCGGCAGTATGTTCCACCATGGGCGGTGAGCTTGTTTCCTACAAGCTTGACGGAAAGGAATATGTATGGGAGGGTATCCCCGAATTCTGGGCAAGCCATACCCCCGTGCTTTTCCCCACAGTAGGCTCCACCATTGACGGAAGCGTTAAATTTGAGGGTGTTGCATATCCGCTTATGAAGCACGGATTTGCAAGAAAGAAGGAATTCAAACTTGTTGAAGCTGCTGCTGACAAGCTCGTATACCTTCTCACCGATAACGAGGAAACAATGGCACTCTACCCCTACAAATTTAACCTCTACATAACTCACACGATTACCGACGAGGGCTTCCGTACCGAGTTTAAGGTAGTTAATACCGATAATAAGCCCATTTGGTTCTGCATCGGAGGTCACCCCGGATTCAGATGCCCCATGAACGAGGGTGAAAGCTTCTCCGATTACAAGCTTGTTTTCGAAAAGGTTGAAAACACCGATGTTATCTATACCACAAACTACGGCGGCGGATATATCGACGCAGCTCTCGGTGCCGTTGACAAGCTTAACAATACAAACGAATGGGATCTCTGTCATGACGACTACGACGTTGACGTTCTTCTCACAAAGAAGCTGGACAGTCGCAAGGTAAAGCTCGTTCACAAGGTGACCGGCAAGGGTATCGAATTTGACTTCAACGGCTTTGATGCTCTCGGTGTTTGGACACCTCCGAAGAAGAAAGCTCCTTTCGTATGTCTTGAGCCTTGGAACGGTCTTCCCGCACATCTCGGTGAAACCGGCAACTTCGAGGACAAGCCCTACGCAATCAAGCTTGATGTAGGTAAGGAATATTCCGTTGGCTACACTGTAAAGGTGCTTGTATAAACTATTAGGAGAATATCAACATGAAAGACGGAAGAATTAATAATGCCCTTCAGAATGCTTACATCCGCCGTTACACTTTGACCGACGGAAAGGAAGCGGGGCTTCGCGTAATTGAAATGGCAGGCGGCGATATTCGCGTGCTTCTCAACGAAAGCAAGGCGCTTGATATCATGCAGCTTTGGTATGAGGGACAGAATATGAGCTTTGTATCAAAGAATGGCTTCACTGCAAGAGAAATCGACTTTCTCGAACGCTTCGAGGGCGGTATGCTCTACACCTGCGGACTTGATTCCATGGGCGGACGGGAGGGCTTCGTGCTTCACGGAACTCACCACAATACCCCTGCCAAGGTTATCAGCCTTATAGATGATGAGGATAGGCTTGAAGTAACCGCACTTATTGAAGAATCTGCACTTTTCGGAAAGAATCTTGCGATGAAGAGAGTCGTTACCCTCTATCCGAAGGAGAACAGAGTCCACGTTGACGATACGCTCGTTAACAGAGGAACAAAGACCGAGGATTACTGCCTGCTTTATCATACAAACTTCGGTTATCCCATGCTTGACGAGGGTGTGGAGATCGTCACGAACTACAAAAACATGTGGGCAAGAAGCGAGCACGCCAAGAAGCATCTGGCAAATCAGCCCCTATTTGATGCTCCTATTGTGAACGATGAGGAGCGCTGCTATTTCCTTGATATGGCAGAAGGCAAGGCTGAAGTTATCAACAAGAAGCTCGGCAAGAAGGCGACCGTTTCTTACTCGATTGATACCCTTCCGAGCTTTGTTCAGTGGAGTAGTCCGGTAGCCGGCGACTACGCTCTCGGAATCGAGCCATGCACCACGACTCTTGACGATAATTTTACATACAGACAGATCAAACCGGATGAAAATATCAAGTTCTATCTTGATCTTTTGTTTGAAAAGATATAAATACATTTTTGAGGAGCGGTTTCACCGCTCCTTTTCTATTTTTGTAGCATCCTCTCGAAAACACAAAAAATCCCGAAAAAAGCTCGCAGTTTTCGATAAAAATGAACTTTTTCGGTTGACAAACGGTTTCTTTTGAGGTATAATATATAGTGTATAGTAATGTTTTCTTGCAGAAAATGTAATTTGCGAAAGGAATAAAAAAGATGGTACGCAGTATGACCGCTTTCGGACGGGCAACAAAATGCTCCCCTTCCGACGGTAAAAATATAACAGCGGAACTAAAAAGCGTTAACAACCGCTACCTTGACTGCACGGTCAAAATTTCAAGGGCATACACTTTCCTCGAGGACCGTATCCGCAGATATGTCCAGACAAAGGGCATTTCTCGCGGAAAAGTTGATGTATATGTGGGCGTTGAAGTGGTCGAGAATGTAGGTGTGAGCGTTGATATTGACCGCGCTTATACGGAAAGCTACATTGCGGCTTTAAGGAAGCTCCGCGACGAATTTGGACTTAAAGATGACATTTCCGTGATGAGCGTTGCGAGAAACAACGATGTTTTCGTCGTTTCAAAGCCGGAGGAGGATGCCGAGAGGGATTGGCTGATGATAGAACCGGTGCTTGACGAGGCTATCGAGGCATTTCTTAGGGTGCGTGAAACCGAGGGCGAGCGTCTTAAGGCTGACATCCTTGAAAAGCTGGAAAAAATCGAGGGAATTGCGGCAAAAATTAAGGAACACTCCGAGGTGGAGATCGCAAGCTATCATCAGAAATTTGAGGAAAGACTCAAGAGTCTGCTTGCCGACAATATGGTTGAGCTTAATCCTAATATGGTGCTTACCGAATGTGCCATTTACGCCGACAGAGTTGCCATTGACGAGGAGCTTGTAAGGCTTGGCTGTCACTTCGATGCCATGCGTGAAATTTTCAAAGCTTCGGAGCCGGTAGGCAGAAAGCTCGATTTCCTCATGCAGGAAATGAACCGCGAAACCAACACCATCGGTTCAAAGGCGCAGAGCGTGGAAATTGCCGCTATGGTTGTAGATATAAAGAGCGAGCTTGAAAAGATCCGCGAACAGCTTCAGAATTTAGAGTAAGACTCCCTTACTTCTCGAAAAGAGGAAAATAAAATGAAATTTATAAACGTAGGCTTCGGCAACATGGTTGCCGCAGAGAGAGTAGTTGCAGTAGTCAGCCCCGACAGCGCGCCAATTAAAAGACTCGTGCAGGATGCAAAGGACAGCGGCAGAGCCATCGATGTAACCTGCGGCAAGCGTACAAGAGCCGCAATTATTACAGACAGCGAGCACGTCATTCTATCCGCATTCCAGGCAGAAACCATTTCCAACAGACTCAGCGATGAAACCGCGGAGGATGAGGAAGAAGAGCTGTCATAAAGGTGAATGTAGCATGAAAAAAGGAATACTACTTGTAATATCGGGTCCGTCGGGAAGCGGAAAGGGAACGGTAATCAAGCGGCTTATGGAACTTTCACCGGATTTCGTGTATTCGGTTTCGGCGACCACCCGTGCACCCCGTGCAGGGGAGATTGACGGGGTTAATTACTACTTCATCACCCGAGATGAATTTGAGGGACGAATCGCATCGGATATGATGCTTGAACATGCCGAATACTGCGGCAATTACTACGGTACACCGAAAAAAGAGGTCTATGACAACCTTGCTGCAGGTAAGAACGTCATCCTCGAAATTGAGGTGGCAGGGGCGATGCAGATAAAGAGAAAATGCCCCGATGCCCTCATGCTGATGATAGCACCGCCGGATTATCCCACTTTAGAGCGTCGGCTTCGCGGACGGGGGGACGATGTGCCGGATGAGGTTATCACAAATCGACTTGAAACCTCGAAGGCAGAGCTTGCGAAGCTTACTGAATACGATTATATGGTCGTCAATGGCGACGGTATGATCGACGAGGCGGCAAGGACGATTATAAATATAGTCAACGCCGAAAAGCACCGTGTTTCACGGGCAGAGGAATTTGTAAATTCCTTCTTTGGAAGATAGAAACAATTACTTAACGGAGCCGCAATAAGACGGCAGATTGGAGAAAATTATGATTTACCCATCAGTTGAAGAACTTGGTCAGAACGGAAGATTTAACCGTTATATCCTTTGCATCGCTACTGCAAAATGCGCACGCATCGTTACCGATGAATATGTGAACCAGCGTGAGCAGGCTGAAAAGCTTATCGCAAGCAAGGAAACGGATAAGAGCCTTGCATCCATGATAAAGCGCGATATCCGCGACGAAAAAGCGGTCAAGAACGCTATCAACAGACTTCATCAGGGCGAATACAGAATTGACGAATCCTCTATCACATTAAGAGAATTCAACTAATGGCATCGGAATTTGAATCCGCCCGTGTTGCGAGGGTAAGAATACTTGAGCTTCCGTATTTGGCGGATAAGCCGTTTGACTACCTTGTTCCACCGGAGTTTGTGGGGAAAGTCAAAAAGGGTTCTCTTGTTATGGTGGGGTTCGGAGCAACATCAAAGGGCGGTGTAAAAAGGACTGCTCTTGTCACCGAGCTTTCCGATCATTCGGAATATGAGAATTTAAAGCCCGTGCTTGCCACTGCGGATGAGCGGTTTTCTTTGTCCGAGGAGCTGCTCGGGCTTTGTGCGTTTTTAAGAGAACGCACCTTTTGTTCCTATGGAGAGGCAGTTTCCACGATCCTTCCCGGCGGAGCTATGGGGAATCTCTTTAAACCGAAGCGCGACCCGAAGGAAAGATACTACCGTGCATTGACGGATTTCTCCGGAATCAGACTTGGTTCAGCCGAGAAAAAAGCCGCTGAGTATATGTCACGCGACGTGGAATATTCCGAAAACGAGCTTTCCGGTAAAGCAGGCGTATCGAAGACGACTCTTAAAAATATGGTCACAAAAGGGCTTCTTTCCATGCGCGAGTGTGAAATTTACAGAAACCCCTACGCCGGACGGGGAATTGTAAGCGATGATAACACATTAAGTGAAAAACAATCCGCCGCTGCATTGGAGCTTTCGAAGCTTGCCACGTCGAAAGAGCCATGCGCAGCCCTGCTTTACGGGGTTACCGGCAGCGGCAAGACCAGAGTTATAAAATCGGTTATTGACAGCGTAATTGCCGACGGACGTTCGGTTATTGTGCTTGTTCCCGAAATATCCTTGACGGGACAGACGGTGGATTTGTTCTGCGGATTCTTCGGAAGCCGTGTGGCGGTTCTTCATTCATCCCTCTCCGAGGGAGAAAAAGCGGACGCATGGAAGCGTATCCGTGCTCACGATGTTGATGTGGTTATAGGTACACGCTCGGCGATTTTCGCTCCCCTTGATAACCTTGGAATGATAGTCATTGATGAGGAGCAGGAGCATACCTACAAATCGGATATGAACCCCAAATATCACACCCGTGATATTGCCAGATACCGTGCCGCAAAGAATAATGCGCTGATGCTTCTTGCCTCGGCGACCCCCTCACTTGAGTCCTATTATCGAGCAAGGGAGGAAATTTATTCTCTTGTAACCCTTGATGAGCGGTACGGCAATTCCATACTGCCCGAGGTAATAATTGCCGACCTGCGAAGGGATGCCGTAAAAGGTCAGATCACCCCTATCGGAGAAATACTGCGCGAAGAGCTTGCCGAAAATCTTAAAAAAGGCGAGCAGTCAATACTTTTTGTCAGCAGGCGCGGATATAATAACTTTTTGAGCTGCCTTAAGTGCGGCGAGGTCATAACCTGCCCCAACTGCTCTGTTTCTCTTACATATCACAGGGAAGCGGACGGGGATTTATTAAAATGCCACTACTGCGGCTATACGAGGACTGTACCCGACCTTTGCCCCCAATGCGCCTCCGAGCATATCGGCAGACGCGGATTCGGTACACAGCTTGTGGCAGAGGAGATTCATGCCCTATTCCCCGAAGCTCGCATACTTCGCCTCGATGCGGACGCCACAAGCGGAAAATTCTCCCACGATACCATACTTTCAAGGTTTCGCGAGCATAAAGCGGACATACTTATCGGAACCCAGATGGTTACGAAAGGGCATAATTTCCCGGATGTAACCTTGGTTGGCATAATCAACGCTGACAGTGCTCTCTACCTTGATGACTATAAGGCGACCGAGCGGACCTTTGCGCTTCTTACCCAGGTCATCGGCAGGGCAGGACGCGCAGATAAGCCGGGCAGAGCGATCATTCAAACCTACTCACCGGATAATGAAACTATAAATTTAGCCGCCGTTCAGGATTACCGCAGATTTTATGAAAGCGCCATAAAACTGCGAAAACAGCTTAAATTTCCGCCTTTCTGCGAGTTTGTGCTTCTCGGAATCCACGGTGAGGATGAAAAAGCGGTGCTTGAAATGTCGCTGGAGCTTGACAAGAAGCTTCGTGAGGCTCTCGCATCGGAGTATTCCGATATACCGACGTACATTTTCGGACCTTTTGAAGCGCCGGTTTATAAAGTTAATAATGTTTTCAGAATGAGAATAATAATAAAATGTCAGGTGACAAAACGGGTGCGTGCCATGATAAATTCGCTTATCGAGGCTTTCCCAAAGCCCTCAAAGGCGGCGGCGATATCCGTTGATATAAACCCGGCATCCATGTAATGACTGTTGCGAAAGGAAATTGATATGGCAAAGCTTAACATAGTAAAAGAGGGCGACCCCATTCTTCGCAAGAAGAGCCGCCCAGTTGAAATAATTGATGAACGTATAAAAACTCTCGCGGCGGATATGATAGAAACGATGCACGCCGCAGGCGGATGCGGACTTGCCGCAGTTCAGGTAGGAAAGCTGCGTCGGATGGTAGTGGTTGAAACAGAGCCGGACAAAACCTACGTTATGATAAACCCCGAAATCATCAAAAGAGAGGGGAAGCAGAAAGAGGTTGAGGGATGTCTGTCAGTTCCCGGAAAATGGGGAATTACCGACCGCCCCAAGACTGTTACAGTCCGTGCCACAGGTCTTGACGGTAAGGAATATACCGCAACCGGAACAGATTTGCTTGCCCGGGCTTTCTGTCATGAAATCGACCATCTTGACGGTATTCTCTTCACCGATAACGCGGTGAGAATGCTCGACCCCGATGAAGTTGAGGACTGAGGTGGGCGATGAAATCGAAGATCTTATTCATGGGAACTCCCGATTTTGCCAAGATACAGCTTGAGGCATTAGTTAATGCAGGAGCAGATATCGTTGGCGTTGTTACCCAGCCTGATAAGCCGAAGGGGCGCAAAATGATTCTGACCCCTTCACCGGTAAAGGTTTATGCCCTTGAGAGAGGAATCGAGGTATATCAGCCTGCGACACTTCGCGGCGAGGAGTTTGCCGGGCTTCTTGACAGCCTTGCGCCTGACCTTATAGTGGTTGCGGCTTACGGCAAGATTTTGCCGGAGAATGTAATAAATTACCCTCGCCTCGGATGCATCAACGTACACGGCTCACTGCTTCCTAAATACCGCGGTGCCGCGCCCATTCAGCGTGCCATCATTGACGGCGAGAAGGAAACGGGAATCACCATTATGTACATGGACGTAGGGCTTGACACCGGCGATATGCTCTCGAAATGCACTGTTGATATTGAAGACAACGACGATTTTGAAACCCTACACGACAAGCTTGCCGAAGCCGGTGCAAAGCTGCTTCTCACCACAGTTGAATCTCTCGAAGATGGAACAGCCACCCGTGAAAAGCAGGATGATTCAAAATCAAATTATGCGGCAAAAATTACAAATGAGGATGCCGTTCTCGATTTTTCGCTTGACGCAAAGACAGTCTGCAACCGTATTCGCGGACTTTCACCGTTCCCTTTGTCGGTGGCAGCTCATGACGGCAAGGCACTGAAAATCGTCCGCGCAGAAGTTGCGGATACGGCAAAGGCTCACACAAACTTCGGCGAGGTTTTGTGCTGTGACGCCAAGGCAAACCGAATTGAGGTAGCCTGCGGTGTCGGCTCAATTTACATCACAAACCTGCTTCCCGAGGGTAAAAGCCGTATGCCTGCATCCGACTTCATCAACGGCAGAAAAATTGCCGTTGGCGACGTTCTTACGAAATATTCAAAATAAAATTTTTGGAGAAAAGTATGTTTTTCGGAATTGATTACACTTATCTTGTGTTGGTGCTTCCGGCGGTGATATTTGCACTGTGGGCGCAGTTCAACGTTAAAGGCACTTTCAATAAATACGCTAAAATAAAAACCAAATCGGGGATGACCGGCGCTATGGCGGCAAGGCAGATCCTCGACGAAAACGGTCTTTCAAATGTTCGCATAGAGCGAATTCCGGGCGAGCTTTCTGACCATTTCAACCCGAAAAACAACACGGTATTTCTTTCTGACAGCACATACAGTGCTGACAGTGCGGCGGCAGTTGGCGTTGCGGCTCACGAAGCCGGTCACGCTGTTCAGTATGCTGTAGGATATACCCCTATGAAGCTCCGTGCGGCAATAATTCCGATCACCAATATCGGCTCAAATTTGGCAATGCCCCTCATTCTTCTCGGAATTATTCTTTCTTATCCGTTGCTCGCCTATATCGGCGTTGCGGCGTTCGGCTTTTCAACGCTGTTTCAGCTTGTGACGCTTCCCGTGGAGTTCAATGCCAGCCGTCGTGCCATGGCGGCACTCGGTTCTGCAAATCTCGACGAGGGCGAGCTTAAAAACGCAAGAAAGGTATTGACGGCGGCGGCACTCACCTATGTTGCGGCTCTGGCTGTATCTCTTGCGAACCTCCTTCGATTAGTCCTTATCGCGAACAGCGGAAGAAGGCGCAGATAAATGGAAAAGCGTAAAATTTCTGCAAGAGAAGCGGCATTTTCTTCGCTGATGCTTTGTGAGCGGGACAAAAAATATTCCAATCTTGAAATTGATGCTGCCATTAAGAAATTTGCCCTTGAAGGTGCGGAAAAAGGGCTTTATACCACCCTTGTTTACGGCATAATCGAGCGGAAGATCACCCTTGATCATATCATTTCAAAGCTGTCTTCGAAGCCGGTTTCCGAGCTTGATGCAAGTGTTATGACTCTTCTTCGCTTGGGGCTGTATCAGCTTATATGGCTCGACCGAGTACCGGAAAGTGCCGCTGTAAATGAAACGGTAAATATCGCTAAAAAGTATACTCGGGCAGGGGGATTTGTCAACGCCATCCTTCGCGGATTTCTCCGTGAATACGGCAAGGATAAGCTTCCGTACCCGGATAAAAGCGATATTACAAGCTACCTTTCCGTCAGATATTCCTGCGGCAAAGATGTGGTGGAAATTCTGTCAAGATCCGTTAGTGACCCGGAAGCGGTGCTTGCGGCTTTTGAGGAAACTCCTGACATAACCCTTCGGGTGAACACTTTAAAAAACACACGGGATGAAGTTCTTGAAGCGCTCGAAAAAGAGGGCGTTAATGGGATTCCAACTGAAAATTCTCCCTTTGGCATAAGGCTGACGGACAAAAAACTCACTCCCTTCGCGGCAAAGCTCATAGATGAGGGTAAGGTGTTCATTCAGGATGAGGCCTCGCAGATTGCCATTATAGCAGCATCGCCGAAACCGGGCGATACGGTAATTGATGCCTGTGCCTGCCCCGGCGGAAAGAGCTTCAGCGCGGCGATACTTATGGAAAACCGCGGCAAGGTAATGAGCTTTGATTTGCATAAAAACAAGCTGTCGCTTATCAGGGGCGGCGCAGAGAGGCTGTCCATTGACATTATCGAAACCGGCGAAAGGGACGGCGGAAAATTTTTCAGTGAGCTTTCCGAGTCTGCCGATTTACTTATATGCGATGCTCCTTGCTCGGGACTTGGCGTCATTGCAAAAAAGCCGGAGATACGTTACAAATCCGCGTCGGAGATCAGCCGTCTTCCCGAGGTGCAGTATACAATACTTGCGAACTGCGCAAATTACGTAAAGCCCGGCGGTGTACTTTGCTACACTACCTGCACTATAAATTCCCACGAGAACAAAGGTGTGGTAAAGCGTTTCCTGTCGGAGAATGACTCTTTCATCCCCGAGGATTTTACAGTGGGTGAAATTTCAAGCCGTGACGGAATGGTCACTCTCCTTCCGCATATCCATAAAACCGACGGATTTTTCATAACAAAACTCAGAAAGAAATAGGACGATCATGCTGGTACTTAACGAAAAAGCGGACCTTTTATCAATGAATATTGCCGAGATTGCGGATTTTCTTCAGACCCTCGGTGAGCCTAAATATAGGGCAAAGCAGATCTTCACCTGGCTGCACCGCGGCGTAGGTATCGACGGGATGACCGATATATCGAAGAAACTTCGGGACAGGCTTCATGAGGTAGCCGTCGCCGACTTCCCGAAGATTGAACAGAAGTTAGTGTCAAAGCTTGACGGCACGGTGAAATATCTGATGGAGCTGTGGGACGGAAATGTCATCGAGTGCGTTGTCATGAAGTATAAGCACGGCAATTCTATCTGCATCTCAAGTGAGGTCGGATGTCTTATGGGCTGCAAATTCTGTGCTTCCACCATCGGCGGTCTTGTTAGAAGGCTTCGTCCGGCGGAGCTTATCGGGCAGATAATCGTTGCATCAAATGACATCGGAGAGCGCATTTCCAACGTTGTTATGATGGGAATCGGAGAGCCTCTCGACAACTTTGAGAGTACCCTAAAATTTCTTGAGCTTGTAGGGGATGAGAACGGTCTTAACATAGGCAGCCGACATATATCTCTCTCCACCTGCGGACTGGTTGATAAGATAGAGGAGCTTGCAAAGCACGATTTGCAGATAACTCTCTCCATATCTCTCCATGCGGCGGACGACGAAACACGCTCCGAAATAATGCCCATAAACAACAAGTGGAATATTGGGGCACTTCTTGAAGCCTGCCGAAATTATTTTGCGGTAACGGGGCGGCGAATATCCTTTGAATATACTCTTATTTCCGGCAAAAACGATTCGCCCGAATATGCCAAAAAGCTTGCAAATACACTAAAGCGCGGACTCTATAAAAATTCAAAGCCCTTTCCCATCCACGTTAACCTGATTCCCGTAAACGAGGTTACGGAAAGCGGATTTTCCCGCTCATCAAAGGATGCGGTGAAAAAATTCGCGGATACTTTAAATTCGCTTGGCATAAATGCAACTGTAAGACGCAAGCTTGGCGGTGACATCAACGCTTCCTGCGGTCAGCTTCGGCGTGCGAAAATTGATGCGGATGCGAAAAATAATCAGAAAATTTGATTTGTTAATGAAATTTTGAGATTTTATTCTTTTTCGTGCCATATATATGTAATATAATAAAAGATACAGCATTATGTGCAGTACATATAATTTGTGTTAATCTTTTTCTTTAGCTCACTTATGAGAGGAATGATTGTGTAAATGAACTTTTTCGGAAAAAGCGATATGGGTCTGGTTCGCAGCATGAATCAGGATAGCTACATCATTCGCCCCATATGCCAGAACGCAACGCTGTGTGTGGTTTGCGACGGTATGGGCGGTGCAAAAAGCGGAAACATTGCCAGCGAATGTGCTATTGAGGCCTTTACAAATAGCGTAATGAATTATACCTCGGCGAAAATCGGCGAGGGGGGAATTATGTCTTTGACCAGCGACGATGCCTGCATTATCCTTGACGATGCTGTGCAGGATGCCAACAAGGCAGTATATGAAAAATCTCTAACATCGGAGGACTATCAGGGCATGGGTACGACCCTTGTTGCCGCTTTGTTCTGCGATGATATTGCCTATGTCATCAATGTAGGCGACAGCCGTTTGTATCTTCTTTCCGACAGCACACTTACACAAATTACACATGACCATTCCTATGTACAGCATCTTATTGACAGCGGTTCTCTCAGTGTTGAGGAGGCAAAGAATCATCCCTTCAGAAACCGCATTACCAAAGCTGTGGGAATAAAAGACGATCTTGAAGCTGATATTTTCTCTGTAGAATTAGCAGGTCTTGACGTGTGCTACATACTTCTTTGTTCTGACGGACTTTCGGGACAGCTTTCAAACGAGGAAATTTATTCTGTAATTACCTCTGATCTTGATATAGATATCGTAACCGATATCGAAGCGGAGCTTCATGACAAAACCGATAAGCTTATCGCCGCTGCCAATGATCTCGGCGGTCCTGACAACATAACGGCGATCCTTGTCAAACATATAAAGGAGCGCTGACCATGGATTCGTTTGAAAAATATGTAGGTCAGGTTTTTGACAAAAGATACAGAATTATTAAAGTAATCGGCATAGGCGGTATGGCGGTGGTATTCGAGGCTGCCGATCTTCTCATGCGGAGAAATGTTGCGGTAAAGATGCTGAAGGATGACATAAACAAAGATGTTCAGTCCGTAAAGCGCTTCATTAATGAAAGTAAAGCGGTAGCTATGCTTTCTCACCCCAACATCGTAAATATTTACGACGTTTCGGTTAAAGAAGACTTAAAATATATCGTAATGGAGCTTGTGGAGGGTGTTACTCTCAAGAATTATATTCTCAAAAAAGGAACACTCCCCTACAGCGAAATCATTTCAATAACCGAGCAGATCCTTCTCGCTCTGGAGCACGCCCATCAAAAGGGAATCGTCCACCGCGACATTAAACCGCAGAATATAATGATGCTTAAAAACGGAAGCATCAAGGTTGCGGACTTCGGTATTGCCAAGCTTCCAAATGCCGAAACGGTGACTATGACCGATAAGGCTATCGGAACTGTGTTCTATATAAGCCCCGAGCAGGCAAGCGGAAAGACTATTGACCGAAGAAGCGATATCTATTCCCTCGGCGTTACCATGTATGAAATGGCGACGGGCAAGCTCCCCTTTGTGGCGGACAGCCCTGTTACCGTTGCACTTATGCAGGTTAAGAACCGTCCGAAGCCTCCGCGTGAGCTTAATTCATCCCTTCCTATAGGCCTTGAGCAGATTATTATTGGCGCTATGGAGAAAAATCCGGACAACCGTTTCCAAAGTGCGGCGCAGATGCTTCGCCATGTGGCGCAGGTAAAAAACAATCCAAGAACTATTTTCAAAATGCCGAAAACCGAGCCCACTGCCGAGGAAATGGGTTCACTAAACACCCCCGAAACTCCCGGCAACGTGCGTAAGCTCACAAGACCGAGAAAGACAAGCCGTTCAATGTTCCCGGTAATTGCAGGTGTTGCGACGGCGTTTATGCTTGTTTGCTGTATCAGTGCGGCGGTCATTCTCTCAAAGCTCTTCGAGATGACCTCATCCGATAACTTTGAAATACGGAATGTACCGACCCTGGTAAATCAGTTTTACAGCGAAGAGCTTGAAGCACAGCTTGAGGCAAAATACTACAATGTGGAAGTAAAGTATGAATACGATTCGGACTCCGGGCGTAATCAGATAATCGAACAGGATCCCGAAGGCGGTTCGCAGTGGAAATACAGTATCGGCAACAAAAAAACAATTACGCTCACGGTATGCCTTGGCGCTGAAACTCAAAAGCTTCCGGAATATGCTTACAAGAGAGCCCAGGACGTTAAAATTGAGCTTCAGAACAAGCTTGGTTTGACTCCGGTTATTGTAAAAGAGGTTCACGATACGATCAGTGCCGGATATGTAATTCGCACTGAACCGGAGGCAGGAACCGTCCTCAATGCCGGCGACACAGTTACACTGTACGTAAGCAGCGGTCCGGATATTGAATATGTGGAGATACCTGATTTCTATAAATGCGACGAAGCTACGGTAGCTCTGATGCTTGAATCGAACAAGCTTGAGCTTGGAGAGGTTACGCATGAGCATAACGATACCGTTGCTGTGGGCTGTGTAATCAGCCAGAGCCGGAAAGAGGGAACAGAGGTTATCGCCGGAAGTAAGATAGACTTTGTTATGAGTCTTGGCCCGAAGCCGGTCGAAACGGAGGATACAACCGCCGACACTATGGAGGATCCCTGGCTCGGTGATCCGGATGACACTCTATACGATGTCACCGATGATATCGGTGGGGATGCAGGCGGAAGAAAGCCCGGATTCTTTATAAATTAGGAGTAAGGCTGTAATTTATGGAGCTGAAATTAAGCGGTAAAATAATAAAAGGGCTTGGCGGACTTTATGAAGTCCGCCTATCTCCGTGTGATGGAGAAATACTAAAAAGTCACGGAGTTCCCATGGATGGGGATACGATACTCTGCAAAGCCAGGGGCGTTTTTCGTCATTCGAAGACCACTCTGCTTATCGGTGATGATGTTTCCCTTCGTATAGATACAGCTCTTGCGGCGGCATCGGATGCTGCTGCCGACAAAAACGGCAGAGGTGAAGACGCAGTCGGTGGAGTTATGATTGATGAAGCCTTGCCGCGCAGGAACGAGCTTATCCGTCCACCTATGGCGAATCTCGACATAATATTTGCGGTATTTGCGGCGGCAAAGCCGGAGCCTGCGCTGTCTACTGTGGATAAGCTGATTACCATTGCCGAGCATAAAGGAATTGAGCCGGTTATAATAATCACCAAAGCGGACATTGCACCGGAAGCAGCTGAAAGGTATGCTGCGATTTATAGAAAAGCCGGATTTGAAGTATTTATCGAAGGCTTCGCTATGGACAGCTCCCATCTTGAAGAATATATTCGGAAGCACTGGGACAAGCTGTCAGCTTTTGCAGGTGCATCGGGCGTTGGAAAATCCACGCTTATGAACCGTCTTTTTCCGTCATTGGGACTTGCGACGGGTGAAATCAGCCAAAAGAATCAACGCGGAAAGCATACTACCCGTCACGTAGAGTTGTATCCACTAAGCGAGCAGTTTGGTGCGGAGGCTACCGGATATGTGGCGGATACTCCCGGATTCGGAATGCTTGACTTTGTGCAGTTTGATTTCTATACCAAGCAGGACCTGCCATACGTATTCAGGGAATTTGAACCCTATATCGGACAGTGCCGGTATACAAAATGCACCCACACCAAAGAGGACGGATGCGCCATTGTGGAGGCGGTGAAAGCCGGTGAGATTCCCGAGGAAAGACACAAAAGCTACCTCGAATTTTACGAGGTGTTAAAAAACAAGCATGAATGGGACAAAAAATGAGTAAAGACTGTTATATTTTTACGGGCGGCGAGGTTCATTCCCTTACTGATGCTCCCTCCGGAGATGACTTTGTAATCGGAGCTGATAGCGGATTTCTCACCGCTAAACGCTTCGGTATTACTCCGGATTTATTGGTCGGTGATTTTGATTCCCTTGATTTATCCGCACTTGGTGCCGAGGGATTTGGCAAAATCGAAAAAATCAAGGTTTCGCCCATAAAGGATGATACGGATACACAGCTTGCGGTGGACATCGCTATTTCGAAAGGTGCCGAACGAATTTTTCTTATCGGCGGACTTGGCGGTAGAGTTGACCATACTCTCTCCAATATATTTCTGCTTGAATACATAGCTGAAAAGGGAATAGAGCCTATTATGAGCGACGGGAAAAACCGCATCAAATTATTGATGGCGAGGGGCGAAAGGAAAACCGTCAAATTAGAGAGAAAATATAAATATATCTCCATAGTGTCGATTTCGGACAAATGCCTCGGCGTTTCCGTAAAGGGCGTTTTTTATCCACTTGACAATGCGGAAATCACCAGAAAATACACCTATGCGGTGAGTAACCAAATAACCGAAGATTACGCCGAGATTTCCCTTGACGAAGGAAAGCTGCTTATAATTGAATGCGAGGATTGACAGTTTCATAAGGATCTGCATAAAATGTAATGAGCCGTGAAACACTGCTTCTTTTACTTATCTGAAAGGATTCGTATACTATGAAAATCGTTGTCATGAAGTCGCCGAAGCTTTTTGTACCGCTTCTCAGGCGGATATTCGGAATACCGAAAAGTAACACGAAAAAATAAATTAAGGGGACGGATTTTCCGTCCCCTTTAACTTGCGCTCGCTTAAAGGAATCTGGCTAAATTGTCAGATGTGCTCTTTTCAAAATCGAGAATTTCCTCGGCGAGTTCGCGTGCTTCACCGTCCGGTCCGTTGTTTAACTGCTTTTCGATGTTAATGATTCCCATAGTCGCGCCGTTTATCATCATTTCGGCGATATGGGATGTGGTCGTGTCAAGCATGGTGTTGAATGCCATGCCGATCTTACTGCCGGCTTTCGCCGCAATACTGGGTTCTTCCGGCTTTAAGCCCCGATCATTTAACAGCTTTGTGACGCGGTTGGTGTATTCACGGTACCGGGAAAGCTCGTTTGTCATCTCACTGCGCATATCCTTGTTTTCCACCTTGTCCATGAGGTTGATTATAGAATCTCCACCCATAGTGGTATTTTTATAAAGCTCCTGCAGGAGTGTTTCGTTTGCATCCATAGGGTAAATCTGTCCTTTCGAAAAAATATACCGTGGCATATGCCACGGTATTATTCTTTACAGTATTGAAATTTTTATGATAGGCTTGACAGATCATATGGGGTGTTTTGATAAACAAAATAATTGAGCCAGTTGGAAAAAAGCAGATTTGCATGCCCTCTCCAAACATTTGGGGGGCGGTTTTCCGGATTGTTATCGGGGAAATAGTTGACCGGAATTTCAATGGGCAGACCTTTATCGCGGTCACGGAAATATTCCTTTGCCAAGGTGTCATAATCATATTCGGAATGACCTGTAACAAACAGCATACGGGAGTCCTTTGCGGCGATTATGTAAGGTCCTGCCTCATCGCTCTTTGCCACCAAGGAAAGCTCGTTTATCTTTGTGATTTCCTCCTCGGCAATACCCGTATGACGGGAGTGGGGCGCATTGAAAATCTCATCAAAGCCGCGGACAATAGGGTGATTCTGGTTGAGGGCATAATGCTTGAATACACCGAACATTTTCTTTTCAAGAGGATACTTCGGTACACCGTAATGATAGTAAAGTCCTGCCTGCGCCGCCCAGCAGATGTGAAGGGTAGAGAAGACGTGAGTTTTTGACCATTCCATAATATCGCAGAGCTCGTCCCAGTATGTGACCTCGTGGAAGTCGAGATTTTCAACGGGTGCACCGGTGATTATAAGACCGTCGAATTTTTCGTTTTTTACATCGTCGAAGTTCTTATAAAACGCCTGCATATGCTCCTCGGGGGTATGCTTTGAGCGGTGAGTTGCGGTCTGCAACAGAGTAAATTCAATTTGAAGGGAGCTGTTGGAAAGAAGGCGGATAAGCTGGGTTTCGGTGGTGATTTTTGTGGGCATGAGATTGAGCACTGCGATTTTCAGGGGGCGGATATCCTGATGTTCCGCACGAAAATGGCTCATTATGAAAATATTCTCGTTCTCGAGGATTTCAAAAGCGGGCAGTGCCGCCGGAATTTTTATTGGCATGGAAACCTCCAAGTAATCAAAAAATGACATTTTATATATTATATCATAAATTTATCGGAAAATCAATATTCTTTCTCCAAACAATATTGATTTTATATAAAATTCGTGATATAATATAAGTAGCAATATTTATAAAAGTTATTTTACATAAAAATGAGCCTTGAAATTGAGAGGACATAAAATTGAAAAAGATATTTTTTGCGGTAAGGATGCTGTCATTTATTGTAATATTAGCAGCTTTGCCGATGTTGTTGCCCCTCACGGTCGGAGCTGCGCCGGGAAGTGACATGTATATTGCCGATTTTGATAACTCTGCTGACGGCTTTGTAGCGAACGGGAACACTGTCAGTGCTGAAAGAGCAGATTTCGATTTGGGGGACGGAGAAATCGAATCCTGCCTTGAAGTAAAATCAAGCGCCATTCCGATAAATTCTCTGCGAAGTGTAGTTAAGGACTTTTCCCAACCGGAGGATCTTTCCGCTTTTAGAAAAATCTCGTATAACATATTTGTTCCGAAGTACGTTGAGGACGATGCGGCAGTTTATTATGCCCGTTTTATTTTACATTCCCATGACGGACGTACCTTTGAAAGCATTGACGTTGTCGAACCGGGGATGTGGCATACAGTGATATTCGATATAAGCTCATTTAGCGGACGCTCTCGGGTTTCATCTTTAGAGATGGCATTTATCGTTGATACCTCGCTTTCATCGGTAGTTACGGACAGCTTTTATATTGATGATATTGTAGCCTTCGGTGTTGCGGATACAGAAATGGTGGAACGGTTCCTTTTTGACAGCTATACCGTAGAGGGCGGCACGGCAGATCTTTCCGTCGGCAAGGATAAAATCTCTGTATTCTCAAGCTCGTCAAGCGGTGTTACCGTTTCTGCCCCGCTTTTTATGCCTGCACTGAATTATGATGTTAACTGCCTTCGTATCAGACTAGCAAATTATACAGACGGCGATTACTTTACCCTTTACTATTCGGTTACGGATGAACGGGCGGTGAGCGAGAACAAGAGCATTGTAGTGCCCATAGAACCCAATTCCGATGCAAAATTTTATTACATACCAATTCGCGATGCAGGTCAAATTACAAGTGTGAGTTTAATGTTCGGTGAGGAAATAGGCAGAATCGAACTTATATCTCTGGGAGTCACATTTATGCCGGAGGTTACGGCATACGATACTCACGGAAGTCTTTCCTGCCGTATAAATGATGGTTTGCAGTCTATCGGTTTCTCGGGCGAGATAAACCGTGAAACCGCACTTGAAAATCAGAACGGAAAGATTAAAATTTATAAGCTTGATGGGAAATTCTCACACACTTTGGATCTTGAAGAAATGACGCCTGTTATAGAAGGGGCGATGAGCACAAAATTTGATTTCACATGGAATATACCAACGGGCTTGAAATTATCCATGCTTGAAAGATACATAGCGGTTATTGTAACAGAAGGTGGAGGGTATCATCTTGTGTCAGCACCGGTCTGCGTGGAAAATCTCGGGGCACTTGCAGAGAATTTCTATGAATTTCCCGTTGACGCAAAAGGGTTCTATACCGACGATTTATCACTTGTTACTGACGCTGATACAGGCATTACCGTATTGGAATTTGATATGCTTTCCGCTTTTCTTGACAGAACGGATGGGGTATCTTATGTCTACAACGGCGAAGAGTATTATCTTAACGGGGAATATACCGCAAAAATAGAAACGCTTGTAAATATGATGTCAAAAAGCGGTACTTCAGTGCTTATACGCCTTACAAACCGTACCCGTCATCATGTGGCTTTGCCTGACGGTGGTGATCTTTGGCCTTCTTACGGTGTTGATTATGTCGGCGCTGTCAGCTCGTATATATCCGAAAAGTGGATCGCCGACGGACGTGTATGCGGCGTGATTTTAGGGTATGGCGAGAACTTTGTGGGTGAATGGGACAATATCGGTGAAATGGCGGCTGAATGTGCGGAAACGCTGCGAAAGATCTCAATAAATCTTTTAAGGCACAACGCGGACGCCCGTGTATATCTGTCAGTCAGCGATTTGTTTTCGCGCGATATTTTGACAAATACGGATGAACTTCCCTTATTGGAATACCTCACGGTGCTTTTTAATGCAGCATCCGAGTACGGAAACCGTTATTTCGGGCTGTGTGTTGAGTCTTTTTACCGCACAGATAAGGCTAAAGACGGAATATATATTTCCGTTTCTGACTATGAGGTGTTAAAATCATTTATTCAGGAGCATGGCGGCTTAAAGTATAATTCGATTTTCTGCGATGAAATATACAAAAAGCAGAATAAGTATTTGGGACTGCTTCTTAAAGACTATGTGGTAGGCTATTTTACTGCATTTTTCGATGATACGGTTGACGGCTATATAGCCGTATCTGCGGGAAGATCTGCAGGCCTTTCCGAAGCTGTTAAAATGATTGACACGACAAAGTCAGAGCTTCTTTTGGAGCCTGCGCTTGCTATGCTCGAAGCAGACAGCTTCGCCGAGATTATCAGGGACTTTGACGAAAATAAACTTCCGAAAAAGCTTTTTAATGAAGGCGGCGTTTCCTATCAGCTTCCCGAAAAGATAATGGGACAATATAAGCTTTATGATTTTAGCACCGCAGTTGGTGCTTCCGGCGTTAAGGCGACCTACCATGATTTGAAATATTTACTCGTGGATGACGCACTAATGGATACGGTTTTGTCCGTGACTTTGAATGATGATGCGGATGTTGTACCCTCTGTTTTCGGAATATTTACAGAGTTTCAGTACACGGAGAATTTTGAGTTTATGTCATGGATAGGCGTTAATTTGAGAATTGACGGCACAGGCATGAGCGAGAGGGGAAAAGTTCCGGTTAAGTTGATACTCACTTCTTCCGATGAGCGCTTTGAGGCTGAAGCGGAAGTAACTGCCGGACAGTGGACAGAGGTATACTTTAACATTGACGATTTCAAAAATGCAAAGGATACCGAGGTGCTGAAAATTCTCGTTGACTGCGAGGAATGTGATGTTTGGGAGCTGCGTGTAAAGGAGATCGTCGGTCTTTCGGAAGAATATAACAACGAATCCCTTGAAAGTGTAGTGCTTGAAGAACGGCTGAAAAAACGCAGCCCGGACGGCAAGGATTACAGTCCTTATATGTGGCTTGGCGGCGGACTTATTATTGCAGTGGCAACCGGAGTTGCTGTGGCGCTGCTCAGCCGTAAAAAACGAGTGGAGAAATAGAATGCTTAAAAGAAGTTTAACCCCCGATGCACCTATTGAAAATTTGCCTATACGCCTTCACGGAGTGGCAAAAGAATCAATAGTTGACGGCCCCGGGAACAGATATGTAATATTTGTTCAGGGGTGTCCGCACCGTTGCCCGGGGTGTCATAATCCGGCATCTCATTCCTATGACGGAGGGAAGCTCACAACCACAGAAAAACTGTGGAAGGACATTTCAAAAAATCCACTGCTTCGGGGAATAACCTTCAGCGGCGGCGAGCCGTTCCTATGGGGGCATGAGCTCGCGGTAATCGCCGAAAAAGCCATAGCGGCTGGGCTTGATATAATGACCTATAGCGGATTTACATATGAGCAGCTTCTAAAAAAATGCAACACCGAACCCTCGGTAAAGGAGCTTCTCTCAAGAACCAACTATCTTGTAGACGGTCGCTTTATACTTTCGGAGCGTGACCTTGATTTAAAATTCCGAGGAAGCCGTAATCAGCGGATTCTCGATGTAACCTGCTACCCAAACTCCACAAAAGCGGTGGAAACTAATTTATAAAAATCATTCTAAAGGAGAAAATAAATATGTCTGATGCTTATTCATCCCGCGGTGTTTCCGCAACCAAAACCGAGGTGCACAGCGCCATTTCAAATCAGGATAAGGGAGTTTTCCCGGGAAGCTTCTGCAAAATAATCCCCGATCCCTGCGGTGACCCCGAATACTGTGCTGCCATGCACGCTGACGGCGCAGGAACGAAATCCTCTCTTGCTTACATAAAATACAAGGAAACCGGAGATATTTCCGCCCTTTACAATATTGCCCAGGACTCAGTGGTAATGAACTTAGATGACCTTCTGTGCATCGGTGCTACCGATGGCTTCGTTCTTTCCAATACCATCGGAAGAAATGCTCACCGCGTAAACGGCGCAGGTATTAAGGCGGTAATCGACGGATATACCGATTTCTGCGAAATGCTGGGCAAATACGGCGTTGGCATCACCATGGCGGGCGGAGAAACCGCTGATGTCGGTGATCTTGTTTCTACACTTATCGTAGACTCCACATTCTTCGTAAGACTTAAGAGAAGCGATGTCATCGACTGCGACAATATTAAAGCCGGGGATGTTATCGTGGGCTTTGCCTCCTACGGCAAGGCAAGCTATGAAAAGGCATACAATGCCGGAATGGGCTCCAACGGACTTACTGCCGCACGGCATCTTCTCCTTTCCCACGACTATGCGGAAAAGTATCCCGAAACCTATTCAAATACCATTGACATATCCAAGGTATATTGTGGAAAATACGGTGTAAACGATATTCTTCCCGGCACCGATATATCCGTTGTTGACGCTATTCTTTCACCTACTCGCACATACGCGCCCATAATCAAGGAGATCCTTGACAATAAGCGTTCCGCCGTTCACGGCATGATTCACTGCACCGGCGGCGGTCAGGCAAAGTGCAAGAATTTCGGCCGCGGTATCCATTATGTCAAGGATAATCTTTTCGATACCCCTCCGCTCTTTGCGGCAATCAAGGAAAACTCCGATATCGGAGATGCGGAGATGTATCAGGTATTCAATATGGGGCATCGAATGGAGCTTTACTGCTCGGCAGATGATGCGGAATATATGATTTCAGTAGCTAAAAAGTACGGTGTTGAGGCTAAGATCGTAGGTTACACCGAAGCCTCCGCCGACGGAAAAAATAAAGTGACGATCAAGGACGGCGGCAAGGTTTACGAGTATTGATCGAAACCGTTTCTATGAAGAGAGGAGGCGTTTTTATGAAGAAAAGAGTTCTTGTTGTCAGCAGTGCAAACATGGATTTTGTGATGAATGTCGGTAAAATGCCCGAGGCAGGACGTACCGTTATTGAACGGCGCGGATATGCTTATGTTCCGGGAGGGAAGGGCGCAAATTCCGCCATTACCATTTCAAGACTTGGCGGCGACTGTATTTTCTGCGCGAGGCTCGGAAACGATGTGAACGGACAGCGCCTTCGTGCTCTCTACAGTGAAAACGGTATTGATACCCGCTTCGTACAGCTTGATAAAAAGGCATCCACCGGACTTGCGGCAATCATCGTTGAAGAAAACGGCGACAACCGTATTGTGGTGTATCCGGGGGCGAATGAACGGCTTTCTCCGGCAGACGTTGAGGATGCGATGACTACACTTCCGGATGGCGTGCTTTTGCAGTTTGAAATCCCGGAAAAGGCGGTAATTGCAGCGACACATTTCGCTTATGAGAAAAGAATTCCTGTATTTGTTGATGCAGGTCCTGCCTATGCCGGATATCCTCTTGACCAGCTTGCTCCCCTTGAAGTTATATCCCCCAACGAGAGCGAAACCTATGCGCTTACGGGAATAATGCCAAGCAGTATGGATAACTGTCTTCGCGCATCTACTGTACTGATGCAAAAGGTTCAGACTAAATATGTGGTCATAAAATTAGGAGAGCGAGGAGCATACATACACGACGGCAAATATTCCAGACTTATTACCCCTTACGAATGTGATGCGGTAGACACAACTGCCGCAGGGGACGCTTTTACAGCGGCTATGGCTCTCGAATACCTTAAATCCGGCGATATTGTGGGAGCAGTGAAATATGCTAATGTCATCGGCAGTATGGTGGTTAGCAAGGCGGGCGCATCAAGCTCTATCCCGACCTTATCGGAGGTTGCTGAATTTATAAAAGAGCGTGAAATAATCTTATAGAATGGAGATATTCATGGCAGATAGAATACTTGGCGTGGATTTTGGCGATACGCGAACCGGACTTGCCATAAGCGATACGCTCGGCATGCTTGCCGGAGGAATCGGGTATGTGAATTCAACATATATGCCGAAGACAGTAGAGCTTGTTGCCGAAAAGGCTAAGGAGTACGGTGCGGCAAGAATAGTTGTGGGACTCCCCATTAACATGAACGGAACTCACGGTCCCCGAGCCGAGCACGCAAAGGAATTTGCGGCGGCACTTGAGGCAGCTACGGGACTGACCGTGGAGATGTTCGATGAGCGGTGCAGTACCATGGCGGCGCATCAGATTTTAAATCTCACCGATACCAGGGGAAAAAAGCGCAAAGCGGCTGTAGATACACTGTCGGCGCAGATCATACTCCAAAATTATCTTGACAGTAAGAGAAAGTGAAAAAATTCCCGAACAGCACTCGCTGTTCGGGAAAATAATATTAACATAATTGCTATTTTTCGTAATGCAAATTTGAGTATGCCCCGGCATCGACAACGTGATTTAAATAATACTCCGCAATCATTTTGTTAGCGGCAGGAGAGAGGTGCGCGCCGTCGAAGGATGCATATTCGGGATTTAAAGAACCGTCTTCAAGTGAAAAGGCGGGGCACGGGTCAAGGAAGAATACTGAAAGCTCGGCGGCAAGCATAGTGAGCTGGCTATTGAATTCCCTCTGCTTTTCGTTGGTGACGCCGTAAATTGAGGTTTCGGCGTATTCGGCGGTTACGGGAAGAATAAGCTGAATGTAAATCGGTACATTCGTATGCTCACGGATGGCCAGTATCAATGATCTGAAGGAATCTGTGAATATATTTGTGTTCCAACCAAGCTCATTGACTCCGGCGGAGATGTAGATGGCTTTATACTGTCCGTCAATTGCGGTAAGAGCTTCCGATAATGTATATAATGTATGGGTAGTACTGTATGTTGTTTGAGCATCGCCGTCGTGCAGCGCAATGTAGGGCTTAGTGCGTATTGACTGAGTGGTTGCCCCCTGGGCGGCGAAATTAAATTTGGGTGTCAGTTTTGAATAAAGAAGCAGTCCTTGTGTGCGCGAATCACCGATAAAAACTGTATCATTAAAGTAGCTGTAATCTACCGGCTCACTTTCGGGTACTGGGAGCGTAAAATCGTAAAGCGGAAAGGAATCCATGTAAGATTCGGGGATTTCGCTTACGTCAATGGGAGTGCAATTTTCAAGATGTATCTCTTTTTCGAGCGTGATGGGAAGATGCCAATCAGCCGATTCATGAGTATTGCTTTCGGTGAGCAGAACTACCGACAAAGCGGCAAAAGCAACCAAAAGTACAGAAAGGACCAACTCAATTATCAGGACATAGGACGGAATCCCTTTTTTGGTGCTGTCCTCGGAGGGCTTGTCCGAATTGTGATTTTTCTGTGTATTATTAGCATTTATGGGATAAATCTTTTCGGTGCCGCGATTGTTCAAGACATCACCTCCGCAGTTGGACTTTCGAAATAATTGGTATGCAATACACTATCGCATACACCTTTATTATAACACAAAACCAAAATGATTTCAATACAAAAACGAGAAAATATAATAAGAAAATGAAAATTAATTATCAACTTTTGCTTGAAAAAGAAATAGAGCGGGCGGTGTCGGCGAAAAAAACGCCGAAACTGTTGCTTCATGCCTGCTGTGCACCTTGTGCCAGCTACGTGCTTGAGTACCTGACGCATTACTTCGATATCACACTTTTCTTCTGCAATCCCAACATAACCGATCCGTCCGAATACAAAAAACGGGCTGATGAGCTGCTGCGATTTGTGAGTCTGATTCCCCATGACAATCCTATTGAAACGGTTGTCTGTCCTATGGAGTCATCAGAATTTTACCGAATATCGGAAGGACTTGAAGCTCTCCCGGAGGGCGGGGGAAGGTGCTTTTTATGTTACCGTCTGCGGCTTGAAGAAACCGCAAAATATATGTGTGAGCACAGTGGTGAATACGATTATTTTGCCACGACCTTAACGGTAAGCCCCCACAAAAACGCGGAGAAGCTGAACGAAATCGGGGAGGAGATGGCGAAGAAATACGGCGTTGCCTATCTCCCATCGGATTTCAAAAAACGGGAAGGGTATAAGCGCTCCATCGAGCTATCCAGGGAAT
>JAZRPJ010000178.1:0-1653 GCA_045649205.1 Candidatus Flemingiibacterium sp. | reverse complement strand
TTGAGGAAACGCAAGCATATTTCCGGGTGTGGCGAAGTTTGGTATCGCGCTTGAATGGGGTTCAAGAGGCCTCGAGTTCGAATCTCGACACTCGGACCAAAAAAGCAGAAACAACATTTGTTGTTTCTGCTTTTTTCTTTTTGAGCAGAGAGATTCGAATAACCTAAATGTAACGCTCCGGTAGAGCGTTGCTTCCGCCCGGCTGGACGGGCGCAACACATCTATTTTCGCCTGCGGCGAAAATGCAAACGAATCTCGACACTCGGACCAAAGCACTAATATACAACAAGTAATGCAGCACGAGAATTGCACCGGGGAGTGCCTAAAATAGGTCTCTTGCCGATGCCACAAGTGCTGCATCATTTTAAATATATCTTCTAATGTTTGCGATGTCAAGGTGTCGAAAGAATTATAGCATCAATCAATTAGTCAGCGGAAGGTTTAAACCTTCCGCTGCATTCTTATTTTTACTTATGCCCCTCAGCTACCGCACCGCTGCGATAAGCATCCAGCAGCATCATCAGGTCATCCACTCTTGCCTGCAGCTCACGACCCTGATCGGTCTGAGCCACTTTGACACGATTGTGCATCCGCTCAAAAATGAGGGATTCATTGGCAATGTCGTGATTCTCGTGGATTGCCTTCATTCTGCTTCCAAAGGGCTCGTGGGATACAATACGAAGACTTCTGGAGTTGAAGATCAGGGTATAGCCGGCAATGCCGGAAGTGGGCTGGTAGGCCTTGCAGAAGCCGCCGTCGATGACGATCAGCTTGCCGCCACCCTTGATGGGGCTTTCGCCCTTCTTGGCTTTAACGGGCACGTGACCGTTGACAATATGGCAATACTCTCCGGTCAGACCGAACTCCTTCAGTAGCATTTTGCATACGGTTACATCGTTGTAGTGGGTATAATAGGCGTTTTTAGGTTCGGCCCAGCTGGATTCATCTTTGATAAACCGACGCTCAAAGGTAGTCATTCGGTCTCTGCCGAAAATGGGGCTGTTACGACCGGCCCACAGCCACCACATAAAGTCCAAGCCGTACTGGCGTTCCGGTGTGCCGCGCTTGTCGTAATATGCCTTACGGGCAGCTTTTTCGGCGAAATCGAGAAACTCTTTTCCGCTGCGTTCTACGCCGCCAAGCTGAAAAGTTAGCAAGGACTTGTCTTCGTTCATGGGGATACATCCGTGATAAAGCAGATTTCCGTTGAATACTTTATACAGACCGCCCTTTGAGAAGAGGAAGCGCACATGCTTTTGTAGCTTTTCACTGTGACGGAAGGAATCTGTCAGCTGGTCGATTACCTGCATCTCTTCCGGTGTAAGAGCATAAGGATCAGCGGGATCCACAGTAGGGAAGTCGCAATCTTCCATTTGATAGGTTTTTCCGTCGATTGTTACGGTTTTGTTTTGGTAATCGATCTTGTCCAGCAACAAGCGATCTTCCATACCGTATTCGGGACGGCGCAGGATTTTCTGACCCTCCAGCTTGAAAAGGATGATGGTGATGGCCTTGTACATTCTGGCAGAAAGGAGTTTGTCCTTTTCTGTGTAATGCATGGCGTCCGAACCGGTGAGCTTTACGGTAAAGCAGCTGGTATCGCTATCCTTATAAACTTCGTTTGCAAAGATAGAAAGAGGACGCAGAGAAATG
>JAZRPJ010000177.1:0-10448 GCA_045649205.1 Candidatus Flemingiibacterium sp. | reverse complement strand
ATAATTTAAGCAAATTATCCCTTGTAAAAGCCGGTTTTTCTTTTATGATATAATCAACAGCGTTCAGCATATTCTGCACGATGATATCGTTTTTGTCTGAAGATATTTTTCCGCGGCTAATTTCAGAAATCCGCTTATGTGTTGTCGGGATGTTTTCAATCTTCAAAGAACCTTCAACCTCTGAAAAGAGCCTTGAAACCAAGATATCCTCAACATTTCTGTCAAACAGCCAGCTTTGATTAAGTTCATAATCGGAAAGTAATATCTGAAAATAATCATTCTGCGCTGCGAGTAAATATAACCCATCTACATAGTAGCACATTTTTGAATTGAATGCTTTTAGAGGTAACTTTTTGATGATGTCAGGATGATCTTCTGCCAACGATTCTTTTGCAGAAATAAAGTTTTCAAAGTCTTCCCTCGACATCATAATACCGATTTTTTTATTATAACGCAAATCTTTTACAGAGTGGTATTTTTTTCCAGAAATCAACATCATAATTTCATTATTATCCATATTATCTCCTCCATAACAATTGTATAATATATTATATCACAATTATGGTCGCTTTGTCAACGTGATATACAACTAAATTGTCAACTAAATCGACAACTAAAATGTTAATTCTTGCTAACCGTGTCTGTTATTTGATTTTTACGTACATTTTTCGCATAATAAAACGTATCACTACCCAGCTGGGTTCCGAAACATTACTTGAGTTTTGTGTGTTGTTTAAGAAACATACTGTTTTGCAGCCCCTTTCCGTGCCGGAAGTTCCGCACGATAATGCTGTTACCTAAGTCAAATAACACATAAAAGAAATGCCCGCAGAAAGTTGGACAGTCCGATTTCGATTGTCCAATTTTCTGTAGGCATTCCACGTGGTGGAGGCGAGGGGAATCGAACCCCTGTCCGAAAACTCATCCACATGGCTTTCTCCGAGTGCAGCCGATTTTTTAGAATTCCCGAATCAAAACGCCAAAAGGCAGGCTTTAAGACCCAGTATCACTTTAGTGCATGGCGGCCTCAAGTGATAAAGGGCCGCGCACGTTCACTGCTGATTGATGCCCGAGCGGAAGCCGCAGTACTCATCCGGCGGACAGCTGCACTTAGGCAGCAGCTAATTCAGTATTATTAGCGTTTAATTTTAAATTGCCAATTTTAAAGAGATCAGGCGTCTCTACTCGCTTACCATATTTCAAAATCCCCGTCGAAACCTTTACGCCCCCGTAATGCCGCCCCTCGTGGGACGGTTATTTTTTAATCAATTATTTCAGCTACAGCTTCAAGCGGCTTTCTGTCACGAAGCAGAATTTCACCGTCTGCCTCACCAACTGGGATAAGTGCTACGATTTCGTACTTTTCCGGAATATTAAGAATCTCACGGCATTTTATCGGATCAAACGCGCCCATAAAGCATCCGTTAAAGCCCATGTCAGCCGCCGCAAGAAGCAGATTTTCTGCCGCAAGCGCTGTGTCCTGAAGTATAAAAACCTTCGCACGGTCTCCGTATTTCCCGACGATTTCCTCGCCGTCGGTGCAAACGACAAACATCACCGGCGCGGTAGTTGCCCATTCCGCGCAGACATCCTTGAATTTCGCCTTGATTTCTTCGTTTGTCACTGCATAGAAATGCCAAGACTGCATATTGCGCGCACTGGGTGCACGGGTTGCCGCCTCTAAAAGAACCGTGACCTGCTCACGGGTGAGCTTCTTATCTGTAAATTTTCTCGCTGAACGCCGTCTATATAAAAGTTCATTAAATTCCATCTGCGTCCCCTTTAATAACCCTCGTGGCTCCTTGATTTCATGGACCGCTCAATGTCACGGTCTGCCTGCCGCTTCGCCTCGGTGTCACGCTTATCATAAAGCTTTTTACCTTTGCAAAGCCCTACCTCGATCTTCACTCTCGAACCCTTGAAATACATTGAAAGCGGCACTAATGTAAGTCCCTGCTGGGTCACCACGCCGAGGAGCTTGTTTATCTCCTTTTTGTGCATCAGAAGCTTTCGCACGCGCATGGGGTCTTTATTAAAAATATTGCCCTGCTCGTAGGGACTTATGTGCATCCCTGCAACGAAAAGTTCGCCTTTATCAACGTAGCAGTAGGAATCTTTCAGATTCACCTGCCCACGGCGTATTGACTTGACCTCTGTACCAAACAGCTCGATACCGGCCTCGTATGCCTCCATGTCGAAATAGTCATGACGGGCTTTTTTATTGGGGGCTATCAGCTTAGTCCCGGTTTTATCTGCCGCCATGCTATCACTTCCTCTCACTGTCGGCAATATAATTATATCATATTTCTGTTAACAAATCAAGTACGGACCTAAAGATTATTGCCGGGTTATTCCCCTTTATTCGCTTTTTCACCTTCGCCGTTCATGATTTTTTCAGCCTCGGCGACCGCTTCCGACTTGGGCTTTTTTATAACCGCGCCGGTGAGAGCGACCGCCCCCACACTTATTCCTTTCCAAACAAGGCTTAAAACAGCCGACAATGCAAGGGACAAAACGCCAATCACGAGTACCGTTGGAACAAAATAATATACCCTGTCAAGCACGTCCTTAACATAAAGATTTAAAAACTTTGTATAAACAAAATTATCGAATATGTAGGACACAAGATACGCCCCAAGAGTTATATCGGAAATGTAGGCAAGCGCCTTTTTCGACCACTTTGGGAACCGCGATGTGTCGCGACTTGAAAGAAAAATAAAAGCCAGTGTTGCGGTGACTACATTCATGTAACCGAACCAATCGTTATATTTCGTCCACTTGAAATTTCCGCCGTCGCTGTGCAGGTAGCAGATAACTCCAAACACCAAAACAGCACCGAACAGCAAGAGTAAATTCAGCCATTTCTTCAGCTTCACCGGGTATTCCTTAAGATATGCACCGATGAAATAATAGGTGATGGGATAAAGCACCACCCAAAAATCGGGGAGTATCTTATCCCTGGAATTGAACAGAGTGGGTAATGTTGTCAGAGCCAAAAATGTTACAACAAGGATGAGCTTCCCTTTCCTCGTCGCCAGTCCGTTATACATAAGATTGATAAAAGGAATCAACATAAACAGTCCTATGTACATCTCGATATACCAGGCATAATTCGCTCCTGTGTAATTGAGGATTGAAAGAATAATCTTCTTTACACCGATCTCCTCGCCGTAGGTGATATTCTTATAAATGAGGCAGGCAACCGTCGCAAGAACATATATGCCGAGGATTTTTATGATTCCTTTGTAATACTTCACCGATAGGGTCTTCTTACTCATGAGGTAACCCGTAAGTATAATAAACAGCGGCACGCAGATCATAAATCCCGTCCGCATGACCGTCATCATGAGCATACGCTTGCTTATCATGGCGGTATTATAGAAATCCGTATTCAGAAAAAAGTGGACGCATATCACCGAAAAGAATGCCGCGATTCTCGTGATATCAAGCGCTGTATTTCTTTTTGAAATATCCATGTTTTCTCCTTTTTGGTTTTGGGGAGATGCACGGCAGAGCCGTGTCGGAGAGGTGTTCCAACTCCGTATTTGCCTCTCCCTTTAGCAATACCGGTACGGTATTGTTGGAGAGAACGTGGCGGCGAAGCCGACGGAGAGGGTTTAACTATATCACCCTCTCAGTCAGCTATCGCTGACAGCTCCCCCAGAGGGGGAGCCCTATTTTTTCTCCCTAAAAGCTTCGGGGTCGCATCGGCGACCCCATTTTAACTTTGATTATTCCGCTTCTTTTTCCTGCTCGACCACAGCGATGGAAAGCTCGCCGAGAGCCTTCATATCGGGAAGTGCGGGTGCGCCGGTCATAAGCTCGGACGCGTTCTGTACCTTCGGGAAGGCGATTACGTCACGGATGTCGTCAAGTCCGAGGGCAAGCATTACAAGGCGGTCGAAACCGAATGCCATACCTGCATGAGGGGGTACGCCGTACTTGAAAGCTTCGAGAAGGAATCCGAATTTTTCCTCCGCCTCTTCCTTGGTAAGGCCTAAAAGATCGAACATCTGGGACTGGATCTGCGCATCGTGAATACGCACGGAGCCGCCGCCCATTTCGTAGCCGTTGAGGACGATGTCGTAAGCCTTCGCACGGATCTTACCGGGATCGGTATCAACGTATTTGAGGTCCTCCTCCATCGGCATGGTGAAGGGATGGTGCTTTGCGTAGTAGCGTCCGTCATCCTCGTCAAATTCGAGAAGCGGGAACTCGGTAACCCAGAGGAACTTATAATCATCGGCACGGAGAATTCCAAGACGCTTTGCGATCTCACAGCGGAGTGCGCCGAGAGAATTGAATACAACGCTGTTCTTGTCGGCAACGATAAATGCGATATCGTTTTCGGAAATACCAAGCTTTGCCTGGAGTGCCGCATTTTCTTCTTCAGTGAGGAACTTGGCGTATGAGGAAGAAACCTCGCCGCCTACATTCTTGTACCATGCAAGACCCTTTGCGCGGTAGGATTTCACGAAATTGGTAAGAGAGTCAATTTCCTTACGTGAGAACTTCGCTGCCTCACCGTTAATGACAATGGCGCGGACAGATCCGCCGTTTGCAATAGCATCGGCGAACACCTTGAAGCCGCAGTCTTTGAGAACCTCGGAAACATCCTGAAGCTCGTAGCCGAAACGCATATCGGGCTTGTCCGAGCCAAAACGCTCCATAGCCTCTGCATAGGTCATGCGGAGGAAGGGAGTGGGAAGATCAACGCCGAGAAATTCTTTCCAAAGGCGAACGAGGAATTTCTCGTTGATCTCCATTACGTCGTCCTCGGTTACATAGGACATTTCAAGGTCGATCTGTGTAAATTCCGGCTGACGGTCTGCACGGAGGTCCTCGTCGCGGAAGCAGCGTGCGATCTGAATATAGCGGTCAAATCCAGACAGCATGAGAAGCTGCTTGTAGAGCTGGGGGGACTGGGGGAGAGCATAGAATTTGCCCGGATGCACACGGCTGGGAACAAGGTAATCTCTGGCTCCCTCGGGTGTGGGCTTTATAAGGCAGGGAGTTTCAATTTCGAGGAAATTATTCTCCATGTAGTAGTCGCGTACGATCTTCGCGATCTTGCTTCTTGCAATAATATTGCCTGCAAGGTCAGGACGGCGGAGGTCCAGATAACGGTGCTTCAGGCGAAGCTCCGGCTTAACATCACTGTTCTCAACGATCTCAAAGGGCGGTGTCTGCGCCACGGAGAAAATTTTAAGCTCGGTCACGGCAACCTCAATTTCACCGGTGGGGATATTCTTGTTGACAGCACCCTCGCCTCTTGCTCTTACCACGCCTTTCGCGCAGATGGAGAACTCGGAACGAAGAGTGAATGCTGTATCGAAAACACTTCTGTCAGTGTTGTCGTCAAAGGCGAGCTGTACGATGCCGGAACGGTCACGCAGGTCAACGAAGATAAGACCGCCAAGGTCACGCTGACGCTGTACCCATCCCATCAGGCAGACTTCTTTTCCGATATCCTTTGCGGAAAGCTCTGCCACATAGCAGGTTCTTTTATCGTTTTTTGTAAGTTGTGCTCCCATAGATGTATATTACCTTTCAAAGTTTTTTAAAACAAAATATTACAAAAACTATTATAGCAGATTTTTCGCCGTTTTGCAATAGTAAAGACAAAATATCCGAAAAATTATTAAAAATCCGGAACTTTCCCCCCGTTTTTTCGTCTATGTAAGTACAGGGATAAATTCTCCCAATAAATTTCACGGAGGAAATCACGATGAAAAAGATTTTCGCAGCTTTACTGTTATTTACTCTCGCCGCCGCACTGGTGGGGTGTGACAGTCATCCCGTCGCTCCAATCCCTACCGATACCGACAACAACCCCACAGAAACCGGTTATCCCACCGGTCAGGTGCAGCAGGAAATGATTATGTATAACGGCCATGTTTTCATCCATGATAACAACGGCTTCGATCACCCTCTCCCCGAAGGCTTCCGGCTTGTCGGAAAGGTGCAGCACGTTGACAACGAAAGCATCCCGGACGAGGATTTCGCCGCCTGCCACCTTGACGAGGGTCAGGAGATCTACGCCGATCCCACCGTGGTGGACATCATTTATGTGAGATATTCGGGAGGATATGGAGTATTTAAGGCGGAAACCACCGCCAACGTCACCGCAAGCGTAAAAGATGTAACGAGAACGGGGCTTACTTTGGTGCTCACCGGTCCGGGTAAGCCTTGCGACTTTGAAATTACCACCGGAAGTCAGTTCATCCTTGAAAAGTATGTTGACGGAAAGTGGGAGAAGATGGACACCCTTGTGCCGGAGGATGAGATTGCCTGGACGGCAATCGCTTATTTAATCCCCTGCAATGACGATCCCGAAATCAGCGATCATGTAGAAATCGAAACCCACTGGCCCTACATCTACGGCACTCTCACTGACGGCAAATACAGAGTGGTCAAGTCCATAAGCGAATTTCACGGCATGGACGATATTTTTGCATATAAAGTCTACGCGGAATTTGCGGTTGATTCTTCGGTTAAATAAACAGCTATGGGGCAGATCAAGCTGATCTGCCCCTTGGTTTTTCCAAAATGCGGTCCGTACATAAATATGCACCCCTGTGAGCACAAATTTTCGTCACACTTTACAAATACGGGAAATAATTTGAAATCCTGGCGCCGTATGCGACTTTGTTTGTCGAAATACGCCTTCGATTTGACTTTACATATTCCCCATTTTATGGTATCATAATATATGTAATTACATACCGGTATGCAGATACAAATAATCATGAAAGGTATCTGTACAAATGACGCCTCCGTCCGCATTGCATAACGCCGAATCCGTCCTATATTTTTTCAAACAGCTTGAAAGCCGAACATCTCTCGAATGCCGTGTATCCCCCATGCCGCTGCATGAATTTCACCGCGTCACCTATAATTTCGCCCTATCCCTGAAGCATGACAACGATGTCGAAACCGAAGTGATCGGCGACGTGACCTGCAGTATCCGTGAAGCGGAAGCTATCTTTGATCTGATTTGCAGAAACAATGTACGTCCCTGCCACCTCTCCGATGTCATATCTGACAGCATCGGAGTCTTACTTTATGATTCCGCCGCCGATTACGGTATCGCCGGAATACAGTACCACTGACTGACCTTTTGTAACAGCTCTTACCGGTAAGTCGAATTTTACATGGATCTCATCATCTCCGGTTTGTACCACAGTTGCCGGAAACTCCTTCATACCGTAGCGTATTTTCGCCGTGACCCTTATGGGCTCGGCGATTTTTTCATAGGCGATGATATTTATATCCGAGGCGTAAAGCTCATCAGAGAAAAGGCTTGCTTCCGGGCTTAATGTTACCGTGTTATCCGATGGATTTATTTTGCTTACATAGATTGGACTTCCGAAGGCTACGCCGAGTCCTTTTCGCTGACCTACCGTGTATCTGATTATTCCCTTATGTTTACCGAAAACTCTGCCGTCCTCGCCGATGAAATCTCCCTCTGGGTAGGTTTTTTTCGTATATCTTTCGATAAATCCGGCGTAGTCCCCGTCGGGTACGAAACAGATATCCTGACTGTCGGGCTTGTCCGCATTGATGAACGACTGCTCATCGGCAATTTTACGAACCTCGTCCTTTGAAAGTCCCCCAAGGGGCAGAATTGTCCGTGAAAGCTGTTCCTGAGTCAGTGCCCACAGAACGTAGGTCTGGTCCTTTGTGATGTCCGCCGAGCGCTTTAATAAATACCGTCCCGATGCCTCGTCCTTTTCGATTCGGGCATAGTGACCGGTGGCGATGTAATCGCAGCCCATAAGGTCGGCGCGTGTGAGAAGCTGACGCCACTTTATGAATCGGTTGCAGTCGATGCAAGGATTAGGCGTGCCGCCCGCCTCATAGGTATGAATGAATCGGTCGACTACGTTTTCGCGGAACCCCTCGCTGAAATTGAAGACATGATGCTCCATACCAAGGCGGAGAGCCACGCTCCGTGCGTCCTCCACATCGGAGAGCGAACAGCAGGTTTTTTCTTTATCGAGGTCGATATCCTCGTTTGAAAAGAGCTTTAATGTAACGCCAACGGCGTCCCTGCCTTCTTTTCTTATGAGATAAGCGGCAACGGAGCTGTCAACTCCTCCGCTCATTGCAACAAGTATTTTCTCCGCCATAATGCCGCCGTCCTTTCGTTCTTTTATGTATTAGATTATACCACAAAGCCACAGTAATGTCAAGGTACTGCGTTGCTGCTCGCCTTGGGATGATTGCGTATTCCGTTATGTGCCGTCCTCGGCATGTGGGATGGCTCGCTTGTATGGTCAGGCGGTGGATGTTATCACATGAAGTCGGGGTTAAATCAGCCGCCAAACCTATGGGGCGGATTTTAGTTTGTGTAAAGAAGTTCGCTGCCTCACAGCCGCTGTTCGAGATGTCCCTCCGATATGCTCCTTGGAATTGTCAAGATATGTGCAATCAGAAATCCCCCAAATGCCGAGGACGGCATAATTAGTACCACATATTCGGAGAATCGGGCAAATAATTTTGAAAAATAACAAAAACTTCCGAAATCACTTGACAAAATCGCCGTTTCGGTGTATAATAACTGTAACAGCAGAACGGATATACCGCTATTTTGCATTTACAGAGAGAACCGATAGCTGAAAAGGTTTATTGCAGAATTTCGAATCTAACCGCCGTTCATAAGATCAAGAATCTTGCTCCGCGCAGGAAATGGCGCGGCGGACTCCGCCGTTATACGGACTCGGGTTTATGACTCGGGACAGAGTAAAAAAATCGGGTGGAACCGTGGGAATTATCTCACCCCGAAGGTATAATATTTTATTATGCCTCGGGGGATTTTTATTTTCCCGAGGTGAAGAAAGGATTGGTACTACCATGTTTTCAGTAAAATTTGCAAATGGAGCTTCTGCACAGTTTGATGCTCCGACCACAGTTTATGAGGCGGCAAAAAGCCTTGAGCTTACCGACCGCTCCTCCCTTGCCGCTCTCGTTAACGGCGAGGTTCGCGCACTTTCCTACCCTCTCGATGCCGATGCGGAAGTGAAGATCCTCACCTTTGAGGATGCCGAGGGTAAACACGTATTCTGGCACACAGCTTCCCATATTCTTGCGCAGGCAGTAAAGCGCCTTTACCCTGCGGCGAAGCTGACTATCGGTCCCGCAATCGAAACCGGATTTTACTATGATATCGACAGCGAGATAGCTTTCTCTCCCGATATTCTCGCAAATATCGAGGCTGAAATGCAGAAGATCGTTAAGGAAAATCTCCTTATCGAACGCTTCACTCTCCCCCGTGACGAAGCAATCAAGCTCATGACCGAGAAGGACGAACCCTACAAGGTTCAGCTCATCGAGGAACTCCCCGAGGGCGAAGAAATCTCCTTCTATAAGCAGGGCGAATTTACCGACCTCTGTGCAGGCCCCCACATCTTCTCAACCGGCGCTGTCAAGGCACTGAAGCTCATTCAGTGTACCGGCGCATATTGGAAGGGCGATCAGGCAAACAAGCAGCTCCAGAGAATCTACGGCGTGGCGTTCCCCGCAAAAGATATGCTCAAGGAGCACCTTGCCGCAGTTGAAGAAGCGAAGAAGCGTGACCATAACAAGCTTGGACGTGAGCTTGAACTGTTCACCACTGTTGACTCCATCGGTCAGGGTCTTCCCATCATGCTTCCCAAGGGTGCAAGAATTATTCAGCTTCTTCAGAGATGGATCGAAGACGAAGAACAGAAGCGTGGCTATCTTTTAACAAAGACTCCTCTCATGGCAAAGTCCGACCTCTACAAAATCTCCGGTCACTGGGGTCATTATAAGGAAGGTATGTTCGTTCTCGGCGACGAGGAAAAGGACAAGGAAGTTTTCGCACTCCGTCCTATGACCTGTCCCTTCCAGTATCAGGTATTCTTGAACCGTCAGCGTTCCTACCGCGACCTGCCTATGCGCCTCGGCGAAACGTCAACCCTTTTCCGCAACGAGGACAGCGGCGAAATGCACGGACTTATCCGCGTACGACAGTTCACCATCTCCGAGGGTCACCTCATTCTCCGCCCCGAACAGCTTGAAGAAGAGTTTAAGGGCTGTGTTGAGCTTGCGAAGTACACCCTCGAAACTCTCGGTCTTGCCGAGGATGTTTCCTACCGCTTCTCCCAGTGGGATCCTGACAACCGCGACAAGTATGAGGGCACAGACGAGCAGTGGGCAGAGGCTCAGGATGCCATGAAGAAGATTCTTGATAATCTCGGAATCAAGTATTCCATCGGTATCGGCGAAGCGGCATTCTACGGCCCGAAGCTCGATATCCAGATCAAGAACGTACACGGCAAAGAGGATACTCTCATCACCATTCAGATCGACCAGCTTCTCGCTGAGCGCTTCGGCATGGAATATATCGATGTTGACGGCCAGAAGCGCCGTCCCTACATCATCCACCGTACCTCCGTGGGATGCTACGAGCGTACCCTTGCCCT
>JAZRPJ010000176.1:0-7737 GCA_045649205.1 Candidatus Flemingiibacterium sp. | reverse complement strand
CATCCTCGGCGGCAACTACGACTGCCATTCTCTCCTGGGATTCGCAGATTGCAAGCTCTGTGCCGTCAAGACCCTCGTACTTCTTCGGAACCTTGGAAAGGTCGATGATAAGACCGTCAGCAAGCTCACCGATAGCAACGGAAACACCGCCTGCGCCGAAGTCGTTGCAGCGCTTGATAAGCTTTGTTACCTCGCCGTTTCTGAAAAGGCGCTGGATCTTTCTTTCCTCGGGGGGATTACCCTTCTGAACCTCTGCACCGCAGGTGGTGAGGGATTCGGTGGTGTGTGCCTTGGATGAACCGGTAGCACCGCCGCAGCCGTCACGTCCGGTACGTCCGCCGAGAAGGACGATCATATCGCCGGGAGCGGGACGCTCACGAACCACGTTCTTTTCGGGAGCGGCACCCACAACTGCACCGATTTCAAGGTGCTTTGCCACGTAGTTGGGATGATATAATTCATAAACCGCGCCGGTAGCAAGACCGATCTGGTTACCGTAAGAGGAGTAACCGGCGGATGCACCGTGGGTGATCTTACTCTGGGGAAGCTTGCCGGGGATGGTATCGGCAACAGCTACACGAGGATCGGCACAACCGGTGACACGCATCGCCTGATATACGTATGCACGTCCGGACAGCGGGTCACGGATAGCACCGCCGAGGCAGGTTGCCGCACCGCCGAAGGGCTCGATCTCGGTAGGATGGTTATGGGTTTCGTTCTTGAACATGAGAAGCCAATCCTGCTCCTCGCCGTCAACGTCTACCTTAATCTTAATGGAGCAAGCGTTGATCTCCTCGGACTCGTCAAGATTTTTAAGTACGCCGGTCTTCTTCAGATATTTAGCGGCAATAGTCGCCATGTCCATAAGGGTGATGTTCTTCTTTCTTTCACCGTAAACGAACTTGCGTTTTTCGATATAGTCCTCGTAGGTTTCCTTTATATAATCGTCGCCGATCTTCACCTCATCAATAGCGGTGAGGAATGTGGTGTGACGGCAATGGTCAGACCAGTATGAGTCGATAAGACGAATCTCGGAAATCGTGGGGTCACGCTTTTCTTCATCCTTAAAGTAGCTCTGGCAGAACTTTACATCGTCGAAATCCATAGCAAGAGCGTATTTCTTAAGGAAGTCGCGGAGTGCCGCATCGTCCATGGAGATAAATCCGTCAATGGTTTCAACGGTGGTAGGGATGTCGAACTTTTCAGCAAGAGTCCCAGGCTTGTCGAGGGATGCCTCGCGGCTTTCCACGGGATTGATCACGTACTTCTTGATCTTCTCAAATTCCGCATCGGTGAGATCACCGGAGAGAATGTAAACACGGGCAGTACGGACCGCAGGACGGTCCTCGTAGGTTATAAGCTGTACGCACTGTGCGCAGGAGTCAGCTCTCTGGTCGAACTGACCGGGCAGATATTCAACGGCGAAAATACGCTCGCCGTTAAGCTTGATCTCATCAAAAATGATGTCGCTCTGGGGTTCGGAGAAGATAGTCTTCTTGGCTTTGTTAAAGATCGCCTCGGAAATTCCTTCTATGTCATAGCGATTGAGAAGGCGAAGATCCTTAAGGGATGTGATCATAAGATTCTCGCGGATGTCCGCAAAAAGTGAGCGAGCCTCTACTGCATGAGCTGTCTGTTTTTCCACAAATATTCTGTAAACCATATTCCGACTCCTTTATATCAATGTTTTTTACTTAAAGTATGAATCCGTTATAGCTTTCGCCGTCGAAGCTGACAAGCTTTACCTTCTTTATCTCGCCGGAGAACTCCGTATCGGTAATTACCGAAACCTGGAGAAAATCCGGTGTATGACCTACGGCTTTCCCTTCGTCAAAGCTTTCAAAAAGCACTTCCTTAACCTTGCCGATATATTTTTCAGCCGCGGCGTATACACATTCCTTCTGAACTTCCGAAAGACGTTCAAGGCGTGCGTTTTTAACCTCTTCCGTCAGCTGTCCGTCCATCTCGGCGGCAGCCGTTCCTGCCCTCTTTGAATAGGGGAAGATATGGAGATGGGTGAATCCGACCCTGCGGACGAAATCCACCGTTTCCTCGAAATCAGCCTCGCTCTCACCGGGGAAGCCCACAATGATGTCTGCGCAGAACGTAACGTCCGGGATGAGCTTCTTTAAATTTTCGATATAGTCAAGTGCCATCTGACGGCTGTACTTGCGTTTCATTGCGCGGAGGGTATTGTCACCGCCCGCCTGCATGGAGATATGGAAATTCGGGGCGAAATGCTCAAGTTTTGCAATTCGCTCCGCGAAATCAGGCTTTAAGATCGACGGGTCAAGGGATCCGAGACGTATACGCTCGATTCCCGGAAGCTTATCAACCTCTTCAAGAAGATCTATAAGTCGGCAGCCGTCACGGAGGTCCTTGCCGTATGATGCAGTTTCGATACCGGTAAGTACGACCTCTCGGTAGCCGTTCGCAAGAAGTCCCTTCACCTCGGAGATTACGTCCTCCGGAGCTTTCGAGCGAACCTTGCCCCTCGCATGGGGGACGATGCAGTATGTACAGTTATTGTCGCAGCCGTCCTCAATTTTTACATAAGCGCGTGTACGCTCCGAGGAGGTGATGCACATGGGTTCAAATTCCGCATCGGTTATATTATCAACCTTTACGTCTGCATTTCCGTTTTTGGTGCCTGATGCCACAAGGGCTATAGCCGCATCCACAAGCTTTAATTTGTTGCTGTTGCCAACGATATAATCAACGCCGTCGATTCCGGCGGTCTTTCCGGGATTCATCTGAGCGTAGCATCCGGTGACAAGCACATACGCCGATGGGTTATGCCTTGCGGCACGGCGTATCATCTGCCTTGTCTTGCGGTCACTTTCGGCGGTTACTGTGCAGGTATTGATAACATAAACGCCGCACTTCTCCGAAAAACGTCCGATTTTGAAGCCATGCTTCTCGAATTCTTCAGCAATGGCTTTGCTTTCATACTGATTTACTTTGCATCCTAAGGTCATTATGCCGACCTTGTGGCTTATTTTGCTGTCTTTTTTAACCATTGTAAATTTCCTAATTGCGCTAACCAAAAAACTGATACTTATGCTAATATACAGTCGTAACACTGTACCATTATATATTGTACCATTTTTCTTCACTTTAGTAAATAGAAAAATATGCCGAAGTTTTTTATTAGTGCAAGAAGTATAATGAGGATTTTGAACAATAACGATACTTTTTCGTCAATTTTACCCCGTTATTCCGGCATGAACCTTGGCGGATTTTTGGTGGCGTTATTGTGTGGCGTGGGGGATGAACGTTGGGAACGCGCAGGGGAACTTTCTTGAAAGAAAGTTCCCCCACACCCCCTCAAAGAACTTTAATATGGAGGGGCATATCAGAGGGACATCCGGGACAGCGGCATCGAGGCAGCAAACTTCGCGCCACCTGCGTGGGTCCCTTCCCACTCCGGCTCCGCCACCCGCTTCGCGGATGCGGACGGCTTTGTTGCTACCGTAGGCGTGTGGGCGGCAAGCCGCCAACGCCTCTACCTCACCGAGAAACGCAACCCTTTGCGGCGCAGGCTAAAATCCGCCCCGTGGGTTTGGCGGCTGAGTTAACCCCGACTTCATGTGATAGCATCCACCGATTCGCTACACAAGCGAGTGATTACCACTGCCAAACGTACCACCCCTTGATGCCTTAGCGGAAACGCTGATAGGGCGCTATACCCGAACATAGGTGCACCCCCAAATGTGGACAGTTGGCGAAAGAGGGGGAGGAGGGTTGGGGAGGAGGGGGAGCCTTTACGCAGTATGGTTCCCCCTCCTCCGAGTTTCGCCCCCGATGCCGTGAACGGTATATGACGGGGACGGCACACATCGGAAGCGACTCCTCGAGCCATCCCCCGATGCCGAGAACGGCATATGACGGGTCGCCGAAAAAGACTAAATTTTCCGCTCCTACTTGAAATATCAGCAGAAATGTGATAAAATGAATATATACTAAACAAAGGAACGGACGCATATTATGTTATCAATAGTATATTCAGCCGGGCTTCTCGGAATTGACGGATTTCTTGTCAGCGTGGAATGTAACTCCCAGGAAAAGCTGCCCCAATTTGAGATCGTGGGTATGCCCGGATTAGCCATAAAAGAAGCCAAGCAAAGAATAATCTCCGCCCTTGAAAACAGTGGATTTACCTTTCCCGAAACCGCCATTACCGTGAATCTTGCCCCGGCAGATAAGAAAAAAGAAGGGTCTTCCTTTGACCTTGCCATGACTGTGGGCATCATGCAGTCAAACGGTATGATTCCGCCCTCCGTGGATCTGTCAAGATCCTGCTTTATCGGCGAAATGTCCCTTACCGGTGCTGTCCGCGCAGGCAAGGGTATCCTCTGCATGACCATCGCCGCCAAGGAAGCCGGTCTTACCGAGATCTTCGTGCCTATAGAGAACGTCAAAGAAGCGGCTGTGGTAGATGGCGTCAATGTCTACGGAGTTCCCGATCTTCTCACTCTCTGCCGACACCTCTGTAAGGGTGAAAAAATCCAACCGTGCCGTTTCAGCTGGGATGAATACATCCCCGAAGCCTCTCTGTCGGATTTAGATTTTTCCGATGTAAAAGGACAGGAAAAAGTCAAGCGTGCCCTGGAAATTGCCGCTGCCGGCTGTCATAATCTTCTTATGATCGGACCTCCCGGCACGGGCAAAAGTATGCTTGCCAAGCGTATTCCCACCATTTTGCCGGAGATCACCTTTGAGGAGGCTATCGAAACCTCCAAGATCCACTCAATTGTGGGTAAGCTTACGGATGGAGTTTCAATTGTGGGAAAACGTCCTTTCCGATCTCCTCACCATACGATGTCCGCCCCCAGTCTTGTAGGCGGCGGTTCAAATCCACAGCCGGGCGAGATATCCCTTGCCCACAATGGAGTGCTGTTTCTCGACGAGCTGCCGGAGTTCAACAAAGCGGTGACCGAGTCCCTCCGCCAGCCTCTTGAAGATAAGGTCGTCACCATCACGAGGACAAGCGGCAAGGTTACATATCCCTGCTCCTTCATGCTTGTGGCGGCGATGAATCCCTGCAAATGCGGATATTTCGGTCATCCAAACAACAACTGCAAATGCCGCGCAAGCGATATAAAGGAATATATGGCGAAGATCAGCGGACCACTGCTTGACCGAATTGATATTCAGGTGGAGGTGTCTTCGTTAAGCTTTGACGAGCTGTCCGCGCCGCAGAAAAGCGAAAGCTCCGCCGATATCCGAAAAAGGGTGAACCGTGCACGAAAATTTGCCATCGAAAGATGCCTTGCCGCCTCAAAGAGCAATCCGAAAATCCCCATGATTTACAAAAATTCCGATATGTCGACACCCCATCTTGCGGAGTTCTGTCAGCTTGACGGGGATGCGGCGGCGATATTGAAATCGGCGTACGAAAAAATGGGCTTGTCCGCCCGAGGATACGATAGACTTCTTCGTGTGGCACGCACAATTGCCGACCTGGATGCCTCGGAAAACATTGGCAAATTGCATGTTGCCGAAGCCATTCAGCTCCGCAGTCTTGACAGAAAATACTTCTCATAAAAAAGCGAAACCTGTTGACAGTCGATGACTTTTCAACAGGTTTTTTGCTGTAGGTTTATAATTTCAACAATCCTCTTTAAAACGTGGCTATTTTCCGTAAAAACTGTTGAAAACTCTGTGGAAAGTGTTAAAAATGCCTTTAAAATGGCATGGAGTTGTCCACATTGTCCACATTTTGGGTGTTGAAAACCGAAGGTTTTCAAGGGTGGAATGGTGTGAATTCGGAGCGAATTTATCACGGAAAACGGAGTTTTCAACAGGGTGTGGGGATGTGTACTGCCCACACGCCTACGGCAGCTACAAAGCCAGCCGCTGTCGCAAGCAGGCGTAGTCTGCGAGACAGCCGGCACCGGAGTGGGAAGGGACCCACGCAGGTGGCGCGAAGTCTGCTGCCTCACAGCCACTGTTCGCGATGTTCCTCTGGTATGCCCCCCCGATTAAAGTTCTTTGAAGAGGGGTACAAGTTCCGCTATGCGGAACTTGGGGGGAACTTTCTTTCAAGAAAGTTCCCCTGCGCGTTCCCCACGATTCGTCCCCTTATCTTCTAGACAAAATCCGATTCTTCAACACAAAGATCAGCATAACAGCGAGAACAGCGGAGAGAAGCTCTGCTGCGGGGTAGTTGAGCCACAGACCGTTGAGTCCGAGAGGCCAGAGTGCGGCGATCATGGAAATGGGGAAAGCGAACGCCGACGCCACTGAAATGCAGGTAGCGGGGAAGGGCTTTTCGATAGCCACAAAAAAGCTTCGCAGAGCAAGGCTGACCCATTTATAAAGGTAAGAGAAGGAGAAGAGCCGAAGTGCCGATTTCGCCAAATCAAGAAGCGACATATTTTCGAGGAACGGTACGACAAGGGGGCCGGGAATCACGAAAAACAGCACCGCAAAGCTAAGCGATATTACCGAGCCGCCGATAAGGCAGTATTTTTCAAAGGTTTTGACTCTATCCATATTTTTAGCGCCGTAGTTGTAGCCAATGGCGGGCTGGAGCGAATCGAGAACTCCGTAAAGAAGCATCTCCACAACACTTCCGAGGGTCATCAGTACGCCGTAAATTGCTACTGCCGCCTCGCCGCCCAGAGCGAGAAGGCGTATGTTCATTACGATAGAGAAAATTCGTCCGGATATGTTTGTGAGGAAAATCGGCATACCGTTTTTAATTATCTGACCTACTAACTTTCCGCTGAATTTTGGTTTTGTAAGCTTCAGCTGGAGATTGCCGCCGAGGAACATGGAAAATCCCACTGCCGAGCAGACGACCATGGGTATATTGGCACTTAATGCCGCGCCCACGATTCCGCCTTGAACGAAAATTACGAGTATTGCTTCAAGAATCACCGTGCCGAGGCTCATGCCGATGTTCAGTACCATGCTGGTTTTCAGTCTGCCGGAAATGCGGAGAAAGTTGTCAACTGCAAAGGTCATGGTAGTCGCCGGGGAAAATACTGCGTAGATGCGCATATATTGGATGGCAAGTCTGGCAAGCTCACCGTCGGCGTGCATCAGCTTCATGAAAAGGGGGGCTGTGAAATATATGAGTGCACCCATTAAAAAACCTGTGCAGACAATCATTATCGACGAACAGGTGAAATAATTGTTTGCTTTTTCGTCCTCTTTTTCGCCGAGAAAGATGGAGATCGGCACCGCCGCGCCCACGGCAATAAGATCGGAAAGTGCGAAATTCACGATGATTACGGGAATCGCAAGTCCAAATGCCGCGAAGGCGGTCGTTCCCACGAATTTACCAACAAACAGCGCGTCGAATATCATATATATGGACGACATAAGCATACTTATGCCGCCGGGGATTGTCACTTTCCAAAACAGCTTTGATGGTTTTGTTTTTAGGTATAAGCTTTTATTATCCAAAATTTTGCTCCTTTCGGGAGTAATACAAGTATTATACACCATTTTGCCCATTTTTTCAAGGGGATTATCAATAATTGGGGATTATTTATACGGTTGGCGTCCGTCTGCCGCTGTTATGTGCTGTCCTCGGCATCCTTGGAGGCTTGGAAGCCGCTCCCGACGTGTGCCGTCCTCGGCATTGGGGGCGAAACTCGGAGGAGGGGGAACCATACTGCGTAAAGGCTCCCCCTCCTCCCCAACCCTCCACCTCCTCTTTCGCCAACTGTCCACATTTGGGGGTGCACCTATGTTCGGGTATAGCGCCCTATCAGCGTTTCCGCT
>JAZRPJ010000175.1:0-10191 GCA_045649205.1 Candidatus Flemingiibacterium sp. | reverse complement strand
TCAATATCAAGAAGTATCTTACCAAGACCGATAAGCAAATGAAGCTTATCGCGCTTCTTACCAAGCTCAAAGCTAAGCTCACGGCGCACACATTCCATACGGAAGCGTATCCATTCGGTGAGAATTTCGATAACACCCATCTGACGGGGCGTGCCGTCGATGAGGATATTGAAATTGCAGTTAAAGTTATCTTCAAGAGGCGTCAGCTTAAATAGCTTTGTCATCAATTTATCGGGGTCAACTCCACGGCGAAGGTCAAGGGTCAATTTAAATCCGGAGAGGTCGATCTCGTCACGGAAATCGGTGATTTCCTTTAATTTGCCCTCTTTTACAAGATCGCCGATTCTGTTCATAATCAGCTCGATAGAGGTTGAGTAAGGTATCTGCATAATATCAATGCAGTTTTCCTTTTTGTCATACACATAGCGTGAACGAAGGGTAAGCCCCCCCTTACCGCAGGTCATGATCTCACGCATTTTGTCACGGTTGTAAACAAGGAATCCGCCGCCGGGAAAATCCGGAGCTTTGATTATATCAAGCATCTTCTCAACCGATGTATCGGGACGGCGAAGAAGCTGGATTGTGCCGTCGCATAGCTCGGCGAGGTTAAAGGAACAGATATTACTGGTCATACCGACAGCGATACCGAGATTGGGTGAAAGAAGTACGTTCGGGAAAGTGGTCGGCAGGAGCGACGGTTCTTTCATGGTAGAATCGTAGTTATCAACCATATCAACCGCATTCTTGTCTATTCCGCGGAAAAGCTCGGCGCAGAACGGGTCAAGCTTGACCTCGGTGTAACGGGATGCCGCATACGCCATATCACGGCTGTACTGCTTACCGAAGCTTCCCTTGGTGTCAATAAACGGGTGAAGCAGTGCCTCATTACCACGGGTCAGACGGACCATAGTTTCGTAAATTGCCGCATCACCGTGAGGATTCAGTTTCATGGTCTGCCCCACAACGTTGGCGCTCTTGGTGCGGTTTCCGGTGAGGAGTCCCATTTTGTACATAGTGTAAAGCAGCTTGCGGTGGGATGGCTTGAAGCCGTCGATTTCGGGGATGGCACGGTCACGGATGACGTACATCGCATAGGGCATGAAATTAGTGCGTATGGTATCGGTAATCGCCTGGTCGGTAATTTCAGCAACAATTCCGCTGGTGTTTCGCATTATTTCTTTCGATTTTCTGGCCATTTTTTGTACCTCTCTTATGATTTTGAAAGGGTGATGATCTCGTGACCTGCCGCCTTCAGCATGCGGTTATATATGGCAAGTCCTATTCCCGATTTATCGGGAACCTTTATATAAAATACGTCACATCCGTATTTATCCGTTTCGCGGAGTCTTGAAAAAAGGCTGTGGGCTTCAGATTTTGAGTCATGCTTGCCGAGTGAAAGTATAGTTATGGGAAGTCCGCTGTATTTCGGAATCTCATCCTCAAACAGCATCGCGCCTACCTTCATCGACTTTGACTGATTTTTTATATATCCGTAGATTTCAGAATCATTTCCGTCAAGCAGCACCACCTTGGTGTCAGGCGCATAATGACGGTATTTCATACCCGGCGCCATGGGTCGCTCCCCCTCGGCAAGACTGCCCGTAACCGCTTTGTCAACGGTGACATTGCCTACCGCCTGCAGCATTTCAATCGAAACTCCACCGGGGCGCAGTAATATCATTTCGTCACCGCAGAGCTTGACAATGGTGGATTCAAGACCAATGTCACACTCTCCGCCGTCGATTATCATATCCACCCGTCCGTTCATATCTTCAATAACATGAGCCGCCGATGTGGGGCTGGGTTTTCCGGAAAGATTTGCACTTGGGGCGGCTATCGGTACTCCGGCAGCTTTGATCAGCTGTCTTGCAAACTCGTTTCCCGGCACACGCACCGCTACAGTATCAAGTCTGCCGGTAACGCCGGACGGCACGATATCACGCTTTTCCATAATCACCGTAAGCGGTCCCGGCATAAATGCCTCGGCAAGGCGGTAATACAGCTCTGGAACATAGCAGTATTTCTCCGCATCCTCCGAATTTGAAAGGTGAATGATCAGCGGATTGTCGGAGGGTCTTCCCTTCGCCGCATATATCTTCGCTGCCGCCTCGGCATCAAGGGCGTTTGCACCAAGCCCGTAGACAGTTTCCGTCGGGAAAGCCACAAGTCCACCGCGGCGAAGAATCTCACCGCCAAGCTTAAATATTCGATTGTTTTCTGCCGTATCGGCGGTGAGTTTAGCTATTACGGTATCCATTTGATGTCCTTTATTTAAGAATTACTCGGCATTGGCAAGCTTTGCCGCTGTGTCAGCGGTAGCAAGTGCCGTAATCATCTCGTCAATATTGCCGTTAAGGAAATCTTCGAGAGAGTATATGGTAAGTCCGATTCTGTGGTCGGTCACCCGTCCCTGTGGGTAATTGTAGGTGCGGATACGCTCGCTCCGGTCGCCCGTACCGACCTGACTCTTTCGCTCGGAAGCGATTTTCGCATCCTGCTCCGCCTGCTTCATATCGTAAAGCTTGGTACGGAGAAGCTTCATTGCCTTGTCGCGGTTTTTGAACTGTGAGCGCTCGTCCTGACATTCGATTACGATACCCGTAGGCTTGTGAAGCAGACGGATTGCAGACTCTGTCTTGTTGACATGCTGACCGCCGGCACCGCTTGATTTTATGGTTTCGATCTCCAGGTCGGACTGCTTGATTTCAATTTCCACGTCCTCAACCTCGGGAAGCACCGCAACTGTTGCGGTAGAGGTCTGAATACGTCCCTGGGATTCGGTCACCGGTACACGCTGTACACGGTGAACGCCGGATTCGAACTTAAGGCGAGAATACGCCCCCTCACCTTCAACCATGAAGCTTACTTCCTTGAAGCCACCAAGCTCGGTTTCGTTAGCACTTATTATTTCTGTTTTCCATCCGATAGATGCGGCATACATATTGTACATACGGTAAAGAACATACGCAAAAAGCGCAGCCTCCTCGCCGCCAGCGCCACCCCTGATCTCAATGATAACGTTCTTGTCATCGTTAGGGTCGCGAGGAAGCAGAAGGATCTGAAGCTCCTTTTCAATTTCGGGAAGGCGCTCCTTAAGCTCCGCAAGCTCGGCTCTCGCCATTTCCTCCATATCCGCATCAAGCTTCTCGGAAAGAAGTTCTTCGGTGTCGGAAAGCTGTTCACTGCAGGACATATACTCGCGGTACTTCTCCACAATTGGAGTGAGCCGTTTGTGTTCCTTCATGAGCTTTGTATATTTTTCGTTGTCGCAGATAACCTCCGGCAGTGATAGCTCCTCTGCCATTTTTTCGTAATTTTCTTCTGTGATTTTTAATTTTTCGAACATTTTAATCACCTTGGCTTTCGCTCGTCGAAAGCTTCCTTATTGGGAATTTGTGGGTGGTTTTGCGCAGCAAAATCGCTGTTTTACAGCGGCGAAAGCCACAAAACCCGGGCGTGAAAAATGTATTTTTCACGCTAAATCCTTTATTCAAATAAAATAAATGAACGCGGCTTGACAATCACGGTTTACATAGAGTTCGCCAAGCCGCAAAAAGACTAAATTATCAGCGTTATCACAACGCCGAGAAGTGCCGATGACAGATATAGTATACCCATAATCGTCAGATTCTGTTTTATGCTTTTGTTTACTCTGAACAACATCAGCGCACCTACACCCGAGCCTACACACAGACTGGCCATAAGCGAACCGAAACCGATAGTACCCTCAAGAAACAGCGTGGTTGTAACAACACTTGCGGCACAGTTTGGAATAAGACCGATAAGAGCCGCAATAAAGGGCTGGAATATACTTCCGTTCATTAGGAGCACCTCAAGACTGCTCTCTCCCATAAGCTCGATTATAAAATTCAGAATAAACCCGGTCACAAATAAAAATAGAAAAATCGAAATGGCACGAACGATTGCCGTTTTTAAAATTCCGCTGTTAGAGTCGCAGTGTGAGCAGTGATGATGCTCGCCGTTCTCGTGAATATGCTCCGAATGAGAGTGAGTGTGCATTGAGGATTTCGGCTCTGCACAGTCAAGCTTTGTCAGTTTGAAAACGAGATTTACAATAAGCCCCACAAGCACCGCAAAGAAGAACTTCAGAAGCACAGTAATAAAAAGCCATTTCGGCTCGGATACAAGCATGGGAAGTGCTTCGTCAGAGGTGGCAATAAATATTGCTGCAACCGCACCTGCACTTATGAGCCGCTCTGAATAAAGATTCGCCGCCGCCACGGAAAAACCGCACTGCGGAAAAAGTCCGAGTGCCGCCGCACCGAAAAGTCCGAGATGGGGACTTGACAATGCCTTTTTAATTTTATCCATTGCCTTATGCTCCAAAATTTCGATGAGCAAATATACAATGAAAAGCAGTGGCAGCATATAGAAATTATGCTTTAACGTATGCTCAAGGGCATGGAGAAGGTGATGGAAAATTTCCGGCATCTGTTTTAATTCCTATCTTCTTAATTGATTGAATCCTTTACACCAAAGGCGTAAATTGTGGTTGTATCGTATTTTTCACCTGCTTTAAGGGTGGTGGAAATAAAGTTCGGATGATTCGGGCTATCGGGGGCGTGCTGGGTTTCAAGGCAGACAGCCGCTCTTGCGACCTGCTTGAATCCTCCCTTCATGTCAACAGGATTTTTCATCATATTGGCAGTATATATCTGAACGCCCGGCTGATCAGTATAGACAGACATGACACGTCCGCTCTTTTCGCTGTAAAGCTCTGCCTGAAGCTTGATTCTTCCGTCATAGTCTTTGAAATTGTAGTTATGGTCATAACCGCCGCCAAGCTTAAGCTGCGAATCGTCATCATTGATTCTATCACCGATTTTCGTCGGCTCGTTGAAGTCAAAGGGAGTTCCGGCAACAGCGTAATAATTGCCGGTGGGAATAAGAGTTTCGTCAATTTCACAGATCGAATCAGCGGCAACATAAAGATAATGATCGAGGGCCGAGCCGGAATCGAAGCTGTCAAGATTGAAATAACTGTGATTTGTCATATTGATGATGGTATCCTTGTCACCCTTTGCCTCGTAGTGGATTTTAAGCTCGTTGCTGTCGGTAAGAGTGTAGGTTACCTTGATGTTGAGGGTACCTGGATAACGTTCATCTCCACCCGGACTTACGAGCGTGAGAATAACGCCCTGCGCTCCTACCTTTTCATAGGGTACAGCATTCCAGATCTTCGCATTATAGCCCTTATTGCCGCCGTGAAGGTGATTAATTCCCTTTTCATTGCGTGCAAGCTGATATCTGACTCCGTTAAGCGTAAATTTGCCGTCTTTAATGCGGTTACCGTACCGTCCTATCAGCGCACCGTGACATCCTCCGCCGGTGAGATAACCTTCGACACTGTCAAATCCGCAGATAACATCGTCGAGCTTACCGTTTTTATCCGGTACATAAAGGGACTGCAAAATTCCACCCAAATTCAAAATTTTAGCATATGCCCCCTGTTCATTTGTCACAGTGAAGGAGTAAACCTCTTCTCCGGTTTCCATTTTGCCAAACAGCTCTTTAGTAATCATAATGTGTTATCTCCTTACGCGAGTTCGGTTTATTCGTCGTATCCGTTCGGGTTCATTTCCTGCCAACGTGCACTGTCACGGCACATTTCGTCAATGCCAAGCTCTGCTTTCCAACCGAGGATCTCGAGAGCCTTTGAAGGATCTGCATAGCACTCGTCAATATCACCGGGACGGCGAGGTGCGATTTTATAGTTGATCTTCTTGCCGGTTGCATTTTCATAAGCCTTAACAATATCAAGCACAGAATAACCGTGACCGGTGCCGATATTAAATACATCCAGTCCGGGCTTGCCGTTAAGCCAATCAAGGGCTGCAAGATGAGCCTTCGCCAAATCAACAACATGGATGTAGTCGCGCACACCCGTACCGTCGTGAGTATCGTAATCGTTGCCGAAAACGGAAAGACATTCTCTCTTACCGATGGCAACCTGAGTGATATAAGGCATAAGGTTGTTGGGAATACCGGAGGGGTCTTCACCGATTTTACCGGTTTCGTGAGCACCGATAGGATTGAAATAGCGGAGAATCGCCACGTTCCATGTGCTGTCAGCTTTGGCGAGATCCTTTAAAATATGCTCGATCTGAAGCTTGGTTTCACCGTAAGGGTTAGTGGTGGAGTTGGGGAAGCTTTCGCGTATCGGCACACTCGCAGGTTTTCCGTAAACAGTAGCCGAGGAGCTGAATACTAAATTTTTGCAGTCGTACTTTGCCATAAGCTCGCAGAGATTGAGTGTGCTTATTAAATTGTTCTGATAGTAACGGAGCGGAATCGCACAGGATTCGCCAACCGCCTTAAGTCCGGCAAAATGGATGGCGGACTCAATCTTCTCCGAAGCGAAAACCACTTCAAGAGCAGTTTTGTCGCAAAGGTCAACATTGTAAAATTTAAAATCCTTACCTGAAATTTCGCGTATGCGGTCAAGCACCACCGGCTTTGAATTGCAGAAATTGTCTGCAATCACCACATCTTCAGATTTTTTAAGAAGCTCAACAACAGTATGGGAGCCGATAAAGCCGGCGCCACCGGTAACAAGAATTGACATATGTATTTCTCCAAATAAAATTGTTTTTTACTAAAGTAAATTATTTCTTCCAAAGATTGTCGGGATATACGCCCGCGGCAACCTGGGATTTGATAAACTCAACAAACGCCGGTTTATCCTCGGCATATGTGACACCGTACCATTTAGCAGAGGTTTCAAGAACCCTTACATCGCAGGTTCCGTCAGAAATCTTGCTCTGCACAAGAAAAGGCAGGAAATATTCAGCCTTAAGAGGATCCTTCGCACCCGGAAGATCGGCGAGGAAAGCCTTAAGCCCTTCTTCAAGGTGCTCAAAGACATCAGGGGTAAAGGCAAAACAGTTCATAGATGCCACAGCCTTTCTGTCAAGATCCTGCCACTTATCGTCTTCCATATACTGAACAACGCCGTCGTTTTCCTGAATCTTTGTGCGCTCAACCACATTCTTAAGGTAGCCGTCACAGACATCGCAGATACCTCTCGAAACATGACCGTTTTCGGTAATGGTATTTTCGAGAATATAGCCTGCCATTGCGTAGTGCCCTTCGCCCTTCTGACCTGACATAAACTCAAACAAACGGCGGTAAGCATCTCTGCCGTAGAAATCGTCAGAGTTAATGATAGCAAAAGGCTCCCTGACAACAGACTTCGCCATAAGCGCCGCATGAGCAGTGCCCCAAGGCTTTACGCGACCTTCGGGAACGGTAAACCCTTCGGGAATGTTCTCCATTTCCTGGAAAACATATTCAACGTTAATTGCACCTTCAATACGCTTACCGACGGTTTCGCGGAAAATTTCGTAATTTTCCTTTTTGATGATAAAGACCACCTTATCAAAGCCGGACATAAGCGCATCGTAGATAGAAAAATCCACAATGAATTCGCCGTGCTCAGTGATGGGGTCAATCTGTTTAAGACCGCCGTATCTGCTGCCCATTCCGGCAGCCATAATTACAAGTGTCATGACAATTACGCTCTCCTAATTAAATTAATCTTCAGTGTTTATGCCCATTTGACCCATGAGCTTTTTGTTGAATTCTTCTGCCGTATTGTATCCCATCTTCTTCTGACGGTTATTCATAGCGGCAATTTCAAGAATAATCGCAAGATTTCGTCCGGGTTTTACCGGGATGGTAGTGGTGGGGATCTTAATTCCCAGGATATCGGTAGTTTCGCTTTCAAGACCGAAGCGGTCATACATCTTTCCTGCAACCCAAGGTTCCAGATTGATGATCATGTCGATCTTCTCGGTAAGCTTTACCGCGCCCATACCGAAAATTCTGCGGACATCCACGATGCCGATACCGCGAAGCTCAACATAGTGACGTATGATCTCAGGTGCACTTCCAACCAGCGTTTTAGCTGACACACGCTTGATTTCAACAGCATCGTCAGCAATAAGACGGTGACCGCGCTTTACAAGTTCAATTGCGGTTTCAGACTTACCCACACCTGAATCACCGATAATGAGAATACCTTCGCCGTAAACCTCAACAAGTACGCCGTGGCGTGTAATTCTCGGTGCAAGCTGCACATTGAGGTAAGCGATAAGGGCAGCCATGAATGAGCTTGTATTATCCGATGTGCGAAGGAGCGGAATTTCAAAATACTCCGCAAGCTCACATAAATCTTCAAATGGAGTCAAAGAGGAGCTGATAACCACCGCAACCGGTTTTTTTTCAAGGAATCCCATGATTGCGCGGCGACGTTCCTCGTCACTCATCGCTTCAAGGAATTTATATTCAACCTTGCCGATAATCTGAATTCTGTGGGGTTCAAAATGATCAAAAAATCCGGCGAGCTGTAATCCCGGACGGTTTACGTCCGCCAGATTGACGAGAGTTTTCTCTCCGTCTTCAGGCATATGGATTTTCTCAAGAGAAAGCTCATTTATAATTTTCGAAAGTTCAACCGAATAAACTTCATGCATTTCAGCCATAAAAGAAGACCTTCCTTTCATAAATGAGTACAATGACTCAAATTATATTATACTACATATTGTAGTTTTTTTCAAGAGGGTAAGTGAAAATTTTCCTTATAAAACCTATAAAAATCAAAAGAACTGCCGTATTTCAAGCTTCATTCGGCAGTTCTCTCGCTAAATTCAAAATTTCAGATTTTCCAGCCCCGTTTGCCAATCATAATCTCAGTTTCAAAAGCGCTGTTTTTGCGATTTGCTAACTTTAATAGCTTAATAAGTCTGTCGCAGTCAGCTCCAAGCTTTGTATAGGCATCGTCAAGGCCGGTAATACGCACGTTGACCCGCGCATTGCCCATGGCAAGCAGCGAAACGCGCTGACAGATTCCCTTCCACAGACCGCCTTCAAATATATGAAGTGCACCTACAGAAAATGCCTTTGCAAGAATCATCATAAAAGCTGCACGATTATTACAGCCGGTAAAGTCGGCGGTATATGTTTTTATCGGTTGAATTACCTGAGCGGTCATGTTCGCCCTCCTATAGTGTTCAATTGAACGTTTGTTCGGTGTGGTTATATTATAGCACAAATGTTCGGGTCTGTCAATAGGTTTTCCAAAAATATTTTCTATTTTTTGAAAAAATTTTCACCGCCCTGAAAATATTCTTTCAAGGCGGTGTTAAAATTTAGTTTTCGGGCTTCCAATTAGCCGAAGAAGCGTCGCTCGGCATACGTAAATCCCCTCTTGGAGAAATGCCTACAGAGCCTACCTTCGGTCCGTCGGGAAGGCATGAGCGCTTGAACTGCTGATTAAAAAATCTTCGCATAAATATGGTCAGCCATTTATTTATTGTAGCATCATCGTACACACCGGCGAAGGTCTGCTTTGCCATATACTCAAGCTTTTCAGTTGAGAAGCCGTAGCGCAAGAACCAGTAAAGGAAGAAATCATGAAGCTCATAGGGTCCGACCAGATCCTCTGTTTTCTGCGCAATTGAGCCATCGTTTTCCGCCGGCAGAAGCTCGGGGCTGACGGGTGTGTCAAGTATATCGAGAAGAACGTTCTCAAGCTCACTGTCGCCGCAGGAAGCCGCATAATGCCCTACGACCTGTCTTATTAAGGTTTTCGGAAGTGAGGCATTGACGCCGTACATCGACATATGGTCACCGTTATAAGTCGCCCAGCCGAGAACAAGCTCAGACAAATCGCCCGTACCGATAACCATTCCGCCCTCTGCATTGGCGATATCCATTATAACCTGGGTACGCTCTCTCGCCTGTACGTTTTCGTAAACTACGTTATGCTCCTTCTCATCGTGACCTATATCAGCAAAATGCTGTGATACAGCCGCCTTTATATCAACGCATCTGAAGCTTACGCCAAGCCGTTCGCAGAGTATCTCCGCATTGGTACGGGTACGCGATGTAGTTCCGAAGCAAGGCATCGTAACCGCAATCACATCGGTACGCGGACGCTTCAGAAGATCCATAGCACGGGCTGTGACAATAAGGGCAAGACAGGAGTCAAGTCCGCCGGAAATGCCGATTACCGCACATTTTGAAGACGTATGCTCAAGACGTTTTTTCAGTCCGTGAGCCTGAATGTTTAAGATCTTCTCCGTCCGTTCCTCTCGCGCGCACCGATCTTCCGGGATAAAGGGAGATTTCGGGAAAACTCTTGTAAGCTTATTTTCAGACAGCATCATA
>JAZRPJ010000174.1:0-11993 GCA_045649205.1 Candidatus Flemingiibacterium sp. | reverse complement strand
CATCAATTTCCGCAATTCCTGCTCTTTCGAGAGCATCCATTACCAATGTGGAAGAATCCACTACGGTAGGTACCCCGAGGGCTATTACTGGGATCCCGAGGGAATTTTTGTCGATGGCGTGCCTGTGATTACCTACGCCGGAACCGGGGGTAATACCGCTGCTCCCAAGCTGAACGGTGGTTGCCAGACGCCCTGTGGAGCGTGCACAGAGCGAGTCGATAGCCACTACAAGCTTTGGCTTTATTTCTTCACAGACTCCGTGTACAAGCTCGGCGCTTTCAATGCCGGTTTGTCCAAGTACTCCCGGCGCAATGGCGGAAATTTCACGTCCACCGAGCAGTGTAAAAAGCTCGGATCGGTGAGTACGCAGATGTCGTGTAGCGGTGAGCAGTCCCACTATTTCATCCCCCAAGGCATCGGCGGTTATGTGACGGTTGCCCAGCCCAACTATGAATACGCTTTCGGGAATATTTCCGCAAAGCTCTTCGGCGAGAAGTCGGAGATTGTTTGAAATGACCTCGGCGCATAAATCGAAGTCCGAATCTGCGGCAAGCCATATTTTTCCGATGTCTACGGTAATATATTTTCCCACAGGCTTGGACAGACGTTTCGCTGCGGCTTCGGTCTTTATTTCTACAGTGGATACGGAAAAACGACCGCGGCGTTCATGTGCTTCGAATATTCCTGAATCATCGGACAGATTTAGTTCGGCGGCAAGGTCGGTGCGTTGCTTGTAGTTCATGACGGCTCCTTTGCTAATTGTTAATTTTGCTTATAGTAATTGTGCCCGGATGCCGAAAAATTTATGTGTAAGCTGCTTTTTTTGAAATTACAGAAAGAAATTTGCACTATTTGCAAGGAATTGATATTAAATAACTGTGCTTAATATAAAAAAACGGTGCAAAACCAACAAAAATGAACTCGAAATATTGTGCAATAGTGTAAATCTTTTATTTTTTTGCAATTTAGTCATTGATTATATTGAAAAATAATGGTATAATAGTATAAGTAATATTATTATAAATATATCATGAGGCGGTATGCGTTTTAGCCGTATGATTTATTTTAGTGCCTTTCACTGAAAGGCGGAGGTTATTTAGGAGGATAAAAACCGATTATGAAAAGAATTATTTCAATGCTTGTTTTGATGATGATGCTCGCTTCCGTTCTTGCGAGCTGCGGCTCTACACTAAAGGATGGCGAAAAAGGCGCAATCATCAACATGTATCTTGGCAGCGAAATCACTGATTTCGACCCTGCTATTGCGTACACCGATGATTCGGCTGCAAAAGTGCTCGGACTTCTTTACGAGGGCCTTACCCGTATAAACAAATCCGGTAAGGTTGAAAATGCGCTTATGAAGAGCTATAAGATTATTGAAGATGAAGAAAATGACGAATACTTCATGGAGATCACCCTTAAAGATACGAAGTGGTCTGATGGTCGTATTGTGGCAGCAGATGACGTCGTTTACGCATGGAAGCGTGTCCTCGACCCCGAATTTTCCTGCGCTGCAGCATCTCTTCTCTTTGATATCAAGAATGCGCGCGATGTAAAGATGGGCGATAACTCCATTGATGACCTTGGTATTGCTTCTGTCGATACAGATGAGGTAAGAATTCAGTTCGAAGGCAAGATCGACTACAAGCAGTTCCTCGAAAATATCGCTTCTCTTGCACTTGTTCCCCTTCGCGAGGATGTTGTTGTAAGATATGACAGATTCGGTACATCCACCACATCCATGTGTACAAACGGTCCCTTTGCCTTAAAGGGCTTTGACGCAGGTGAGTGCCTTGTGCTTGAGCGAAATGTATACTACTACCGTGATACCGAAAATGATGAAGCTCTCGACAAGTATGTGCTTCCCTACAGAATCAATGTAAACTATGCACTTGAAAGAGGCGAGAAGACCACGATTGAAGAAAAGAATTTCACCGCATATGAAAACGGAGAGGTTCTGTACATCGGCGACATAGCTCTTTCAAAGAGAGCGGACTATGAGAAGAAGGCAAAGATTACCGACCTTCTTTCTACACACAGCTACATTTTTAATACAACCAAGAAGGTTTTCAAGGATGCTGATGTAAGACGCGGCTTGTCCTTGGCTCTCGACAGACAGGCAATCGCTGATATGGTTGTATTCGCAGAACCCGCAACCGGACTTATCCCTTCTACCGTATACGATAAGAAGGTCGGTGACAACTTCAGAAAGAACGGCGGCGACCTGCTTTCAGCAACTGCTGATATTGCAGCAGCACAGGCACTCGTAGGAAAGAATCCCGGCAAGTTCACCATTACCTGCCACGATACCGAGGTTGATGTTGCCATTGCCGAGGCTGCAAAAGCTGCATGGACCGAGCTTGGATTCAAGGTTTCCATCGAAGCTCTCGATGCGGAAAAGTTCAAGAAGGCATATGACAGCGGAGATTACGATGTTATCGCTGTAGACTATCAGAGCCTCAGCACTGACTCTTTCGGCGCACTCTCTGTATTCGCACTTCCTTTCTCCGGTATGGGTATCGATATTCAGAATGACAACTACGATCCCGTTCCCTATGTGAACGGCTATCATAACGAGGACTACGATGCGCTGATCGAGAGCGCATTTGCCGAGAAGAACAGAGCGGCTCGTTCCGAGTATCTCCATGACGCTGAAGAACTTCTTATGACTGATATGCCCATTATGCCTATCGTATTCAATAAGGATGCTTACCTTGCAAGCAAGAAGCTTTCCGGTATTGATATTGAATACTACGGCTATAAGGATTTCAATGATCTTGCTCTTAAGGATTGGAGAAACAATTCCGCTGAATAAGGCATCTTTTCGATTGATCTGACAGATTCTCTGTCAACTGGTTGGTTTGTTTTTGAAAGTCGGGCAAATGCTTCTTTGGTATTTGCCCGATTTTGCGCTTTATGCTTATATTAAAATTTGAGGAGGATCATTATGCAGGCACCGCTTAAAGATAAAAACGATATAAAAATATTCATTCTGTATCTTCTTAAGAATTTGCACTATCCTTTGGATTTTAATACAATAAGCGATATGGTCGTTCAGGATGAGTTTGTAAATTATTTTGATTTTGCCGAATGCTTTGCCGAGCTTCTTGATTCTGGAATAATAGAGCAGATCAGAGTGGGGAACGATTCCCGCAGTGAATCTACCATCGGACTTAACGGACGCCCGGAAAAGAAGGATGAACTTTACAAAATTACCGAAAACGGTATTAACGTGGTTGAGCAGCTTCAAAGCAATCTCCTTAATATGATCAAGGAAAAAAGCCTTAAGAGCGCCATGCGTATGCTTTCCTTCAAGGCGAGAGGGTCGCGAGTACGGTGCGAGGGTAAAGAACGTCCTGACGGAAAGTTCGATTTTGAATGTGAAATCATTGAAAATCAAAGCACGTTGCTGAAGGTTCAGCTGATGGTTGAAAGCAGGGAACTACTTAATCAAATGCTCCGAAATTTCGATGAACGTCCGGAAATTGCCTATCGTGGGCTGGTAACTTTGCTTACCGGTGATATAAATTATTTAATTGATTAGCATAATTGTGCGGATGAGGTCCGGCGACTTGCCATAATCCCCAAAAATATGGATGAAATATGTGCAAAACTGACAAAGTGTATTATTTTGAGAAAAAATATTCGTAAAAACTATTGACATTGTATCAAAATGATGATATAATGTTAATAGTTGGTTAATAACCAACAGTGTTTAGATTTGCCCGGATAGCTTAAACAGAGCGTTGGTGGTATTTTTTACTTGCAAAGGTGTCGGTTTGAATCCGTCAAGGGCAAAATTATATTTTTCTACACAAGCGAGGTATTTCAAAATGTATCAGGACGAAAAATTGATCTGTAAGGATTGCGGCGAAGAATTTATCTTCACAGCAGGTGAGCAGGAATTTTATGCAGAAAAGGGCTTCCAGAATAAGCCTCAGAGATGCAAAGCCTGCCGCGATGCAAGAAAGAACGCCGGCAAGCCCCAGAGAGAGCTCTTTACTACCACCTGTGCAAGATGCGGCAAGGAAGCGAAGGTTCCTTTCCAGCCCAGCAACGACAGACCGGTATATTGCAGCGAGTGCTACGCTGAAACAAAGCAGCAGTAATCGTCTAAAATCACAAGAAACGGAGATGCGCAGTTTTGCGTTATCTCCGTTATTGTTTTTTAAAAAAGTACGAATAAATTTGAAAAAAAGCGCAAAAAGGTATGTACAAAGTGAAAAAAGTATGATATAATATATATAATAGGGATAGTTATGCCCATTTTTAAGTAACAGGGTAAGATATGTATAATAATAACTTTAAAAGGAAAAAAGACTTCAAGAAAAAAACCACGGATAATTCCGCTCGCGATTTTACGGGCGGCAGATACAGTGAAAATGACGGCGAAGAAACTTCTTCTTACGCTGTCTGCGGACGCAACGCAGTGCTCGAACTCCTGAAATCTGAACGGGCGATTGATAAGCTGTTTGTCCGTAAAGGTGACAGAGAAGGCTCGATCACTATGATTGTAGCTGAGGCGGTTGCGAGAAAAATCCCCGTAATTGAGGTCGAAAAAAATAAAATAGATATGATGTCAAACGGCACTAACCATCAAGGCGTGGTGGCGATGGCGGCGGCAAAGGAATATGTGGGTGTTGACGACATACTGAAAATTGCCGAGGAGCGCGGTGAAAAGCCGTTTATCGTGATTGCGGATGAGATTGCAGATCCCCACAATTTAGGCGCCATCATTCGTTCTGCCGAAGGTGCCGGCGCGCACGGACTGATAATTCCGAAACGCCGTTCCGTGGGGTTGACCGCCGCAGTTGATAAGGCATCTGCAGGAGCTCTCGAACACCTCGCAATAGCAAAAGTAACCAATCTTGCCGTGACCATTGACGAGCTGAAAGAAAAGGGCGTTTGGATTTATGGCGCGGAAGCTGACGGTGAGCCGTACTATAATACGAAGTTCGACAGTGCCTGCGCTATTGTGGTGGGCAGTGAAGGGTATGGCATTTCACGGCTTGTTCGCGATAAGTGCGATTTTATGATATCAATTCCCATGTATGGCAAGGTGAATTCTTTAAATGTATCCTGCGCCGCGGCGGTTGTGCTGTATGAAGCAGCACGCCGTATGCGCGGTAACTGAAATAAATTTTGGAAAGGGATGACAATATGAACAACGATGAAAAAAAGTCCGGTGCAGCTCCAAAGAACGACATTACTGCCGATGAGCTGTTGGTGCTTTTAAATAAAAGCGTGGAGCGTTCCGCCGCTTCAGGCGGAGTGATGCAGACGCGAGATAAAAAAGATGGACAGAAGGCTGCGGAAGCTCCCCGTAAAACGACAGACGGTGCGCTTGCAATAGACGATTCTGTATACCGTGTAGCCGAGGACAAGCTTCATAAGTCTGATGCGCTTACATCCTCTGATGATTCGGACCTTGATATTGATGCCCTTATGGAAAAATTCATTAATCAGCCCAGACGCGATAGGGAAATTGCCGCGGCTGAAGCGGCGGCAGAGGCTATGGCGGCGGAAGCCATTGCCGAAGAAGCTGAAGCAAATGATGATTTGATTGAAGAGGTACCTGCGGAATCTGCCGAGTTTATCACAGAACCCGTTATTGAGAATGTTGCCGAAGAAATTGCCGATGAGGAAATTTCTACCATAGGTATTTCCGATATTATGGTGGAAGAACCGGCTGTAGAAGAGTCCTGCGCCGATGAGGTGTCTGATATTCCTGAATTCTCTGAAGTGGAGGCATCTCCGGAAATTGTGGCTGATGATGCTGAATATTCCGAATATATTGAGGAAGAACCGGTGGATGAAACCTTGGAGGAGCTTCTCGCCCTTGACGGAGAGGCGGAGGCAGAAATCACAGATGAAGCTCTGCCCACAGAAGTCGAGGCTGATTCGGAAGCTATTGCTTCTGAAGCCGAAGTTGCGGATGCTCTTTCTGAAGAATTTGCCGACGAGCAGGATTCACGCAAGACAACTGAATTTGATATATCACTTATAAAGAAAGCTGCGGGCAATGAGTCAAGTGAGGTTGACCGCCTTGTTGACGAAGCCTTTGAGCAGTCTGAAACAGAAGTGTTCTCCGCAGTTTCGGATGAAGCCGCAGAGGACGAAATTCCCGAGCAGGTTTATGGAGAAAACAACGAGGACGGCGATGATGAAATAGACCAAACTGACCTTAATCTTATGCTCGCTTTCGGAATGGAAGAAGAGCTTAAGGATACTGTCGGAGAGGAAATGGCCGGCGAAATCGAAGATAGCATCATTAAAAAACACGAAGAAACAGCACAGATGCAGGCTGTGGCAGACAAGATTGAGTTTACCGACTATGCCCAGACTGAAGAAATATTCAGTGGATATAAATCAAAGTATTACGCGTTGATCATCCGCATGGCTGCGGCGCTTGCCATGCTCTTGGGACTTTTCCTTCTTGAAAACTTCTCGCTTATCGGCTTGAATGTTCCCCATTTTATGAAGCCATCCGCATATCCTGTGGTATATGCCATGGTTGATTTGCAGCTTATAGTGCTTTGCGGCGCTCTTGTTTTCGAACAGCTTGTGATTGGTGTCAAGAATATCATTGCGCTGAAGCCTTCACCGGAAAGTATAACTGCTTTTTCCGTTATCGTATCCGCGCTGTACACACTTGTGGCGGGCTTTATTGCTCCTGTTGAAGGATTTGGACTTTTCAATCTGCCTATCGCATTTGTGGTTCTTGCGTCGCTTGCTTATGAATTCCTTAATCTTAAGCGCGAAGTGCTCAGCTTTAATGTAGTTTCAACCAAGCGCAAAAAGTTTGTTGTAACTCCTGTATCCGATGCTACGGAATCTCTTGAAAGGGAAGTATTCAATGATTTCCTCCCTGCAGATTCAAAAATCGTCAGGGTAGGGAAGACCGAATTCGTTGACGGCTTCTTTGCAAGAACCGAGGAAAATCGCGGATTCAAGCCGATTATCGGTATTATGATACCGGTCGTCATAATTTTGTCCGCGCTGTTTATGATCCTTTCATTCATAACCACCGGAAGTGTATATAAGGCGTTTACCGCTGCATTTATTACTACGGTGCTCACGCTCCCCATTACATCTTTCATGATCTACAGCTATCCTTTCTACAAGGCTTCAAAGGATGCGTTCCGTGTTGACAGTGCAATCATTGGCGAAAGCTCACTTGCCGAGTATTCCGAATCCGCTCTTATCTCATTTGAGGATAAGGAAGTATTCCCGTCCGGCGGAGTTAAGGTCACAAGCATTAAGGTTTATGGCAATAACCGTATTGATGAGATAATCTACAGCCTCGCCAGTGCTTTCATGAAGGTTGGCGGACCTCTTGCCGATGTTTTCAGTCAGGCAACTCACGACCTCGGCTCCTCTGATGATGTGGAGCTTATCGAGGTGGACGACGACGGATTTACTGTAACTGTTGACGATGTTCAGGTTTATATAGGCAAGTCCTCTTATATGGAAAAGAAGGACTACGATATACCTTTTGATGCGGAAAGCCGCAAGCAGGAGCAGACCGGAAGCGTCGGCGTTCTTTATGTAGCCTACGGGGGACAGCTTACGGCGAAGGTTTATGTCAAGTACACAATCGACAGCGAGTTCGAGTCGATCCTGGCACAGCTTTACAAAAACGGAATGTGCGTCGGTATCAAATCCTTCGACCCCAACATTGACGATTTGCTTCTCGCAAAGAAGATAAAGGCAATGAAATATCCTGTTAAGGTCATCCGCTCAAAGACTGTAGAAGATATTCCCCAGACTACCGAAAGATGCGACAGCGGAATCGTTTCAAGACGTTCGGTTAAGTCACTTCTTAAGACAGTGGCAGCCTGCGAGCGAGTAAGCCGTGTTGTTAAGACAAACCTTATCGTAAAGGTTCTTGCAATGCTTATCGGCGTTGTAGTGATGATATTTATTCATGCTTTTGGTGACAAGGCCGTGATTTCCTCGCTGTACATCATGCTGTATCATCTTTTCTGGATGCTTCCCGTATTCATCATCTCAAAATTCCTTGCATGATATAACAAAGTTAAGGCACATCAAGGGATGTGCCTTAATTGCTTTTTTAGCTTTAGAAAGGACTAATAAAATGTCAGAAATACTTACTCCTAAACAAGCTGCCGAAAGACTTCTTAAACGGGTCGAAAAGCCGGGCAGATACACCGGCGGCGAGTATGGGCAGATAATCAAGGATAAAAATAAAGTCAGAGCCAGATTTGCATTCTGTTTCCCGGACACTTACGAAATCGGAATGTCAAACCTGGGTATTCGCATACTTTACGGTGCAATCAACGCCCACGATGATTTATGGTGCGAGCGTGCCTATACACCTTGGGTCGATATGGAGGAACAGCTTCGAAAATACGGTATTCCGCTGTATGCCCATGAAAGCGGCGACAGCCTTGCGGATTTTGACTTCGTAGGATTTACTCTCCAGTATGAACTCTGTTATACCAATGTGCTGAACACACTTGACCTTGCAGGAATTCCGCTCCTGTCAAGAGAGCGTGGAGAGAATGCGCCTATTGTTATCGGCGGTGGTCCTTGCTCCTATAATCCCGAGCCGATTGCGGACTTCTTTGATGTTTTCTCTATCGGTGAGGGCGAGGAGGCACTTCCCGAAATCATGCACCTCTATGCAGACATGAAGGAGTCAGGGGAGTATACCCGTGCCGAATTTCTTCACCGTGCGGCGAAGCTTCCCGGATTCTATGTGCCGTCGCTGTACGAGGTCAGCTACAACGAGGACGGAACGATAAAAGAATACCGTCCTATTTACGACGATATTCCAACGAAGATTACCAAACGCATCATTAAAGATATGGACAGGGCATATTTTCCCGATAAGTTTGTTATGCCTTATATTGAAACGGTTCATGACCGTATTATGCTTGAGGTTTACAGGGGCTGCATCCGCGGATGCAGATTCTGTCAGGCGGGTATGGTTTATCGCCCGGTCAGGGAAAAATCCGTAGAAGTGCTTGACAGACAGGCAAGAGCCTTGCGTGCATCCACGGGATACGACGAAATTTCGCTGTCTTCTCTCAGTATCAGCGACTATTCGGAGATTACGGGACTTTGCGACACGCTTCTCAAATGGACAGACGCTGCAAAGGTGAATATATCGCTGCCGTCCATGCGCCTCGATATGTTTACAAAAGAGCTTATGGACAAAATCTCCACGGTACGTTCTTCGGGACTTACTTTCGCGCCGGAGGCCGGAACACAACGTCTTCGTGATGCTATAAATAAAAATGTATGCGAGGAGGATCTGCTTCGTGCCTGCCGTGTGGCGTTTGAGGCAGGGAAGACACAGGTGAAGCTTTACTTCATGCTTGGCCTACCCACCGAAACCATGGAGGATCTTGACGGAATTGCGGAGCTTGCGAAGAAGGTGGTTTCCGAGTATTATGATGTAATGCGTGGAGTCAAGGGAAGAAAAGCCCCCACGGTTACAGTCAGCGTGTCCTGCTTTATCCCGAAGCCGTTTACTGCTTTCCAGTGGGAGGCGCAGGATACTCTCTCGGAGCTTGAGCGAAAACAGAAGTATCTCCGCTCCATTATAAATGACCCGAAAATCAAATTTAATTATCACGATGCAGAGGTTTGCCGAATTGAGGCGGTATTTGCCCGCGGCGACAGACGGCTCTGCGATGCGATTCTGCTTGCCCACAAGAAGGGGATCAGATTCGATGCATGGGAAGAATTTTTCAGCTACGGCAGATGGGTTGATATTTTCGCGGAATGCGGAATAAAGACATCCTACTATGCCGATCGGGAAATTGGCGAGGATGAAGTCTTGCCATGGGATATTATAGACTGCGGAGTATCGAAGGAATTTATGCTCCGTGAACGGCATAATGCTTATGAATCGAAGACAAATAAAAACTGTGCCGAAAAATGTACCGGATGCGGCGCAAATAAGCTTGGAGGTGAGCGTACATGGTGCAGCCGATGCCTGTAAGAGCGAAATTCTATAAAGTCGGTTCGCTTCAATATATATCTCACCTTGATCTTGTGAGGACAATGACGAGAAATCTTGTCAGAAGCGGTATTCCGGCATGGTACAGCCAGGGATTTAATCCAAGGCTTAAGCTGACATTCTCTTTGCCTTTGTCTATCGGCACGCAGAGCGAGTGCGAATTCTTCGATATCCGTCTGACCGAGAAAATGTCGCTTGACGAAGTTAAAGCAAGAATCAATGATACCCTGACCGAAGAAATGAAAATAACAGAAGTATACCAAAGCGACCGTAAATTCACGGATATTGCCTGGGCACTGTACGATATTTCCATGACATCAAATGGCATCACCGATTCAACAGCGGAAAAGCTTACGGCACTTTATACAAATCCGCTTGTTGTGACCAAACGTTCGAAATCCGGCGATAAAGAAGTGGATATTTCTCCATATATAGATCTGCGCGGAGTTTCGCAGAATGAAAATACGGTATCCATGCAGGTGCTTCTATCGGCTGACAGTGCGGGCTATCTGAATCCTGAGTATCTCGTCAAAGCTGCGCAGATGAATCTCGGCGTAACTTTTGAAGATCCCTTTTCGGAATATTACACCATTATGCGGAAGGAAGTATACCTGGCGGACAAAGTGACTGCATTCCGCTAAAAGATATTTTCTGCGGAGAAGCTTTGACTTTCCTTTATATGGTGGAGAGTGTCTGTGACTACGGATAAAGCAAAGAAGAAGTCCTCATCCCCGGGGGTGTAAGAGCTTAATGCCATTATGGCATTGTCCACTTCCTCGATTTTTAAATTATGGATGGAAAGAGATAAAATTTCACGGCAGCCCTGCCAGACGGTGAACAGTTCTTCTGCACTGCGCTCGGGGCTGCCTTGCCTTAATTCCTGGCAAATGACCAGCATGGAATCGATTTTGCCGCGACCGTAGATGCTGTTCATGGTGATGAGCGATACTATTGCGACGAATATTATGCAGGCGATTATGAATGAACGCACGGCTTTTTTATTAAATTCTCCTTTCCGTCATCGTCAACGGCGAATAAAAACACTTCATTTATATTGATGCCGTTTTTTTTCAGCCTTTGAAGCAGCCATTTTTCGTCTTTGCCGATTAATTTAAGATCGAATTTGCTTATTTTTGAATCTATGATCAATGCATGGGCTATGCCGGTTTCACGGACATTTTTGGATAATTCCCGGCAGGTTGGCGGCGACTCGTTCCGTTTGGGGATTACAGACAACTGACCGTTTTGCTCTAAAATAGCGTAATCCACATCGGCAATGTCAGCAATGCCGGATATTCGCAGCTGACTGAGAAATTCTTCCATACTTATGCGGACACGTGCGATTTCCTCAAAATTAATGTTGCCGCGGTTGATCAGAATGCTTGGCTTTCCGTCGAAGATAGGTTTTAATATGGGGATCTTTGTGACGGCGAAAGAAATTATGACTTCGAGTGAAATCAGCGTGGCAATGGGTATGACCGCGAATGACATGGGAATATTTTCATCGGTGATTGGCTGTACGGCAAGCTCGGAAAGCAGGATCGTGGTTACAAGCTCGGAAAGTTGAAGCTGTCCGATCTGCCTTTTACCCATAAAACGCATGGTAAAAATTAAGAGGACATATATGATTAGAATTCTTATAAATATGGTTAACATTGTACACCTCGTATAAGTAGTGTTGACTGAAAATGAAAATAACAATCAAAAATAAACAAACTCGCAAAAAAATCGAGAAAATTTGAAAAAACCTCTTGACAAAAAAAGTTGGATATGATATAATAAATAAGCTGTCACCGAGGAGGTGGGGGCATGGATACCGGAAAGAAGTTAAAAAAACTTTCAAAAAGGTATTGACAAAGGCGCGCGGATGTGATATAATGAGAAGGTCGCACAGCGCGGCAGCAATGGTCTTTGAAAATTGAACAACAAGAGATGGAAGTAGAACGTGAGGCACGGAAGTGCTGAACGAAGAAACTGAAAGATAACAAAATCTCGACAATTC
>JAZRPJ010000173.1:0-21500 GCA_045649205.1 Candidatus Flemingiibacterium sp. | reverse complement strand
GTCAACGATGCGGAAGCCTTCCTGGATGCAAGCAAGCTCGTTTACGCTCTTGATCTTGCGGAGTTCAACCATGATGTCGTTGCAGTAGGAAATTTCAGCCTTGGGGAAGTTGGTCTTAAGACCGTCAAGGATGGGGAGTGTGCACTCAACATAGCTTCCGAGACCGATCTTGATGTTTTCGCCGGTTACGCCAACTGCCTTGAATGCATCCGGGAATGTGTCGGGGATGAGTTCAGGGTAAGCGGGGTCAGCGGACTCTCTGAATTCCTTAAGAACAAAAATCTTGTCGATCTTTGCTACGTCCTTTGCGAAGATGGGAGATTCGGGACCAACGAGAAGAGCTGCCTCTCCGGTTGCGGAAATAAGTACACCTGCGCGCTCGAAGAGAGGCCAGAAGCCGCTGAAGTAACGAGCGTTTGCGTAGTCGGACTCGGTGCTTACTACAAGCATTACATCAAGTCCTCTTTCACGGACGAGCTTCGCTGCTTTAGCGATTCTTTCCTTGTACTCATAATCCGGGATACAAATTCTGTTTGCCATTTTTATTTACCTCCTAAAGATAATATATTTTTATTTACAATTTTATTTTATCATAAATTTTATTATTTGTATTTACACAATATTGAATTTTATTTGCACAATCGTAAATTAATTTATCATTGTTTTAAAATTATTGACAAAAAACTGTAAAAATGCTATAATTTATTTGATTATATCCGAAAGGAGAAAAAATATGGATTTTAAGCTTCAAAAATTCAATGTTCAGATGAATGTGACGCGGATCGCAAATGTGCATTATTTTGAGTTTACAAGCCTTTATCATACAAAAAATGACTATCATAATTTCTGCGAGCTATTGTATGTGGACAAAGGTGCAATCAATGTTCATTCGGAAAATTTTTCGGGGCAAATGAACGTAAATCAGCTGATCATCCACCGTCCCAATGAAGTCCATTCCCTGGAAAGCTCTGATGCAGCGGCACCAAATGTAATTATCATCGGTTTTGAATGTGACAGCAAGGAATTAATACCTTTCTCACAGTATCCCATAACGTTACTTCCGGATCACCGGCGCATGCTCGCCAATATAATGAATGAGGCCATGAGTATCTACGAGCCGCCTTACGATATACCCAACACCACATACATGAAAAAGAGAAAGGTGTATCCCTTCGGCACTGACCAAATGATTAAAATTACACTTGAAGCTTTTCTAATTTCCATTGTAAGAGATGTTACTGTGCACAATTCCGCACTGCGACAGAGAGATTCAATTTCAAACGTTGGTATAAAGGCAATACACCAATATTTAACCGAAAATTACACCTCAAAGGTACATTTGAACAATCTCTGCTTTCTTTTCGGTACAAATAAAACCACGCTATGCAACAGCTTCAAGAAAGAGTATAAGGTTACGATCATTGAATACCTCAATTCACTGCGTATCAAAGAGGCAAAATCACTCCTCCGAAGTGGAAAATTATCAATGACGCAGATTTCAGAACAGTTAGGTTTTGAGTCGCTTCACTACTTCTGTCGGGTGTTCAAAAAAGAAACGGGGCAGTCGCCGACTGAGTACTCCAAAAGTATAAAATCGAAGCTTGATATGTAATTTTGTAACAAAAAATTCTTTTATCTATGAAATATCAATTATTTTTACATATTTTGTTGACAGATTCGACATTTTATGGTACAATTATTAATGAAGAAGTCACAAACTTCTATCTTTTGAGTGATGAAAGGAATTTTTCACTATGATTATGTCTATCTATCGCAAAGCCCTTAATGTTATCCTCAAGAAGCCTCTTCAGCTGTGGGGAATTTCTCTTTTAGCAATGCTGCTTATCTCGGTTATGTCAGTTTTATTTGGCGCAGTAATCGGAATCGCACTTGCGATCGATCTTGCTATTCTTACCGCACTTACAATTGTTTTCCTTCGCGGTTACCGCGGTGAAACGCCCCGTGCGGTAGACTTATTCGTTTGTCTTAAAGACATGGCTACTGCAAAGAGAGTAATCGGCGGTATGGCTTGGATGGTTCTTTGGGTATTCCTTTGGTCCCTCATTCCTGTTGTCGGTCCCATATTTGCAATAATCAAGTTCTATTCTTACCGCTTAACACCTTACATACTCGTTCAAGAGCCCGAAGTTCCCGCAACTGAGGCATTCAAACTTTCAGAGCAGCGCACCAAAGGCTACCGTCTTAATATGTTCCTTGCTGATTTCCTTGTAGGCGCTGCAATTTTTGTTGTAGTTTTTGTGGTTGATCTTGTTTTGGTATTGCTTGGACTTATTCCTTATGTAGGTTTCATATTCGCTGCTCTTGCAGTGATCTTTACGCTCATTGTTACTGCAATTGTCTATGCCCTTGTTCCTCTTTTCCTCGGTCTTGTACAGGCTGCGTTCTATGAGGAGATCATGGCTAAAAATAACCAGTAATAATCCTCTCAATACGAACAAGCTCCGCAGATTTTATGTCTGCGGAGCGTTTTTATATGTTTTTTGCGGTTTCAGCCGTTCTTACTTCTTCGAGTATGATATTATATGCGGCACGAAGCTCTTCATCCTTGTATGTATTTCTGGCAAAAACCTCATAGAGTGATAGCACCTTATCAACTGCGGTTACGATCCACGCTTCTCGGTAACGGGGGATTTTAGTCAATGTAAGAGGGAACATATGGCTTCTTATAATGTTCTCCTCACGCTCTGTCAGCTCAAAATCACGGGATGCATTTTGCCATGCCGTATACGGGTGAGAAAATCCGTGCAGTCCGTTTTCGGGGATTGGGTTTGTATGCCAATCGTATAGGAAATAGTCGTGAAGCAGCGCACCTCTTATCAGTTCTCCGATAACGGCTTTTTTGCCGCCTATTTTTTTTGCCGTCTTATAGCTGTAATAGGCTACTGCTACACTGTGCAAGAGGCAGGAGGTGTTGCCGTGCTGCGTATAGGAATCCTCGCTTTTCAGTCTTGAAAATTCAGATACAAGCCGCACTTTATCGAGAAATTCAGATTCTCTTTTTGTATTCATTTACGGATATCCTTTTTTCTTTTATTTAAAGCTGCGAAAAGAGCGCTTATGCCGTCTTGCTACGGACTTGTCATTTTTGGATTTCTGAATCGTACGTTTTATGAGTTCACGTATACGCCTGATCTGGGATGCGGAAAGAGAATTCTTTCGACCGGTTTTCTTGATATAGCTTACAAGCTCATTTTCCTTAATTACGTTGGGATATTTCTGGGAAAATGTAACTCTGCGAGAAGTGAATACAACTACACTGTATATTTGTGCGTTATACTGTCCTTCGCTTCTTAAAATTTCCGATACTATTTTGGAGTGGGTTTTATTTTGTCTTAGCGGGTTGTAAAAGGATATTTTTTTCTCATTGTAGGTTTGCCACCAATATTTCTCATCGGGACAGCGGATATAGCCGTTATGACTCTTTACTTCGATAACATAAATTCCGTTTTTTGTCAATACAAGATGATCGATTTCAGCGTGCTTTTTATTTTCACTGCGCTGATAGGGAAGATATATTCCAGAAAAGACCGAATCTTCGCCAAAAGCGTTTTTTAAAAGACTGTCAATGCGTTCTTCGCTTTCTCTGCCGTAGCCTTCAATTTTCCGTCTTCGTGCTGATGTCTGGATCTTGATGACAAAAAACAAAATTACAACCGAAACAAGAAGCACGACTCCAAGTGAGGCGGCAACCACGATGGCTGTTTTTAATGTTTCGTCCATACGAGTTCCTTTTTATTTCTTAACACTCTCAAGATACTCGATGACATCGCTGACACAAATAAATTTTGAAAGATTATCGTCGTCGATCTCGATGCCAAGCTTGTCCTCACAAAGAAGAATAAGGTCTGCTAACTCAAGGGAGTTGATTCCAAGATCCTTCTTCAGATCCGCCTCTGGCTTGATAAGGCTCGGATCTACCGAAAGCTCATTTACCAATATCTCTTTAAACTGCTCATACATTTTTGTTGTCCTCCATGAAATTATTTATATAAAAATCTTTTGATTTTTTTGGACGATGATTTAATAAACTCTTCCTTCATAACCTCGACCTCTGTCATGTGCTTGAAGGAGGGAAGTGTGCGGTTGACATCATTTACCGCATCTCTTATGATTATCTCGATTTCTTCTTCGGTTTTGCCGCTCAGCTTATCATAGTCGGGGTAAACCAGAGCAGTGATTGCTGTTTCGCCGCTTTCATCGGGCCTTCCGATTGCGATTGCTTCCTTGATAAGCTCGCAGTGGGAGAGATGCTCTTCAAGTTCTTCCGGAAATACATTTTTACCGTTTGAAAGTATGATAACATTCTTCTTTCTTCCGGTAATGAATATGTATCCGTCCTTGTCTACATATCCGATATCTCCGGTTTTGAACCAGCCGTCTTCGGTGAACACTTCTTTTGTTGCTTCCTCGTTTTTGTAGTAACCAAGCATTACGTTGTCACCCTTTACGAGGATTTCACCGGTTTCTTCTTCATCGCTTTTATCAATCTTAACGGTTACGCTGTAAACGGGAAGTCCTACAGAGCCGAATCTGGGCTTCTCACCGGGCGGATTGCAGGAAACGAGGGGCGCACATTCGGTAATGCCGTAGCCCTCATATATTGTGATGCCGTAGGTGTAGAAGTCCCTTAAAATTGACGGGCTGATAGGTGCACCGCCGGAAATTATGGACTTCACTTCGCCGCCGAGAGCTGCGGTAATCTGGGAAAAGAGCTTGCCTCGCAGGTCAATACCGACCTTGAGAGCGGCATTGGCAATAGTCATACCTGCGGAAACCTTTTTCTCCATGCCTTTTTTCTTTATTTCTTCCTTGATACGTTTGTGTACGGTTTCTATAAAGAGAGGAACAAGGACAAGAGCATTAGGCTTGAATGAAGCAAAGTTGCGCATTACATACTTGAGGCTGTCGTTAATGAAAACAGATGCGCCAAGGAAAATTGCGGTAAGTTGTGCGCAGGTCATTTCATAGGTATGATGCTGGGGAAGCACAGAAACAAGTCTTGTTGTTTCGTCATAGGGGACGGTCATGGCAGACGCGTATATAGCGGTGCAGATATTCTTCTGTGACAGCATAACCCCCTTTGATGTGCCCGTAGTGCCGGATGTGAACAGAATTGCGCACATTTTTTCCATGTCAGTGGGGAAAGAATAGTATGAATCGTCGCCGTTTTCCATTGACTGCGCTCCCAGAGCAAGCGTGTCGTTCCAGGATAATACCTGGGGATTACTTGGAAGTGTTGAATCTACACTGTCATTACCGCTCATTGGAATAAAGAAGCGAATATTCGGAAGTTTATCAGCTGCGCCGGTTAATGCCCCGTCAAACTGTGAAGAATATACTACTGCCACGCATTCCGAAAGATTCAAGAAGTTGATTATCTGCTCAACGGATGTTTCGCGGTCAATAGGCACAATAACACCGCCGGTGGCAACGGTTGCTATATATGTTACCGTGTTTTTGGCGGATGTTTCGCCTATAACCGCAATATGCTGTCCGGCAATTTCAAGAGTATTAAGTGCTGTGCCGAAATGCTCGCAGTCGCTTTTCAGCATATTGTAGCTGTAATGGACCTCTCCCTTGCCTTCTTTGTAAATATATATATCCTTTTCGCCGTATTTTTCGGCACTGGCAACTACCATATCACGAAAATTTGTGAGTTCCGGAATGTTGCGTTTCATTTTAGCCATAATTTTTCTCCTAAGTAAATAATGTTTAAGCTATTTACTCACAAAGTCACATACTATATAATTATACTATATTTTGCGTCGTTTGTCAATACCGATTACCCGCCTCATCAGCGGATTTCGGCAGTAAGTTTTGCGAGCTTTTCCTTATCTTCGCAGTTAAGATAAGGGGAAATCACTTTGTATACCGACTTGTGGTAATCGTTGAGCTTTCTTATATCCGATTTGTCGAGAATGGATGAGTCTATTCCGTCAAGGTCTATAGGGCAGAAGGTGAGATTTTCAAAGTGCATGAACTGTCCGAATTCGTTATGCTCGCCTTTGACGCAAATAAGCTCGTTTTCGATTCTGATACCGTGGCTTCCCTCAACATAAATACCGGGTTCGTCGGTGGTTATCATACCTTCCTCAAGCTTAGCGTCACTTCGTCCCCAATGGAAGTTGTTCGGGCCCTCATGAACAGAAAGGAGATATCCCACGCCGTGACCGGTACCGTGTCTGTAGTCGATGCCATGCTCCCACATTGGCTGACGGCAGATTATATCAAGGCCCTTACCCGACATTCCTTCAAGGAATGTGAGATTTGCCAGCCTCAACATACCGCAGGCGGTGAGTGTGTAGTGAGTTCTTACCTCATCCGGAATTTTACCGAGGACGAAGGTACGGGTTATATCGGTTGTGCCTTCAAGATACTGTCCGCCGGAGTCGATAAGCAGCATGGGTACTGGAGCGGATTTATCGACTTTTGCGAAGGATTCCGGAGTTGCGGAGTAGTGTGCCATTGCCGCATTTGCTCCAACAGCGCAGATTGCACCGAAGGAGTCGTCGATGAAGGTTACGCCTACAGTTTCAGCAGCTTCGCGGCGAAGCTCACGGATTCGCTCCTCTACGGTAAGCTCGTCGTATTCCTTGTCGCCGAATTTAAGCTCAAGCATCATTTTAGTCATGGCAAGACCGTCGGCTATATGAGAGATGCGGAGATTTTTAAGCTCGGTTTCATTCTTTTTTGCTTTGAGAATCAGTGTGGGATTCTTTTCGTTTACGACTTCACAGTGAGAAAGTGCGGCAACAATTGCCTCGGACACGGCGGTCTTATCCACCATAACCTTTCCGGAAAGCTTTGAAAGCTCATTGTAGAAGTCGCTGTAATCGCCAAGAGTTACGCCGTCAAGGGTGACTGCGGCAAGGGAATTCTTGTTTGCGAAGAGAAGTGCGGAATCTTTTGTAACAATGCAGTAGGAAAGGAAAACGGGGGTGTTTTTAACGTCGCCGCCGCGAAGGTTAAAGAGCCATGCAATGTCACAAAGGCTTGACATCACGAGGGCAGAGCAGTCCTTTTCTGCCAGGGATTTTCTAACATCGGTAAGCTTTTCGGTATGGCTGCGTCCGCTGTATTTTTCCTCAAGCTTCCAAATTTCAGATGAGGGAAGCGGTGGGCGGTTTTTCCAGATAAGTGCCGGAAAATCTATGTCGCAGACCAGCTTTGAGCCATCGGGCAGTTTCTTCTTTAAATTTTCAGCAAAGGATGCGCTGACACATTTTCCGTCAAATGCAAGAGTATGGCAGTTTCTTTTTTCATCCTTCATCAGATCGAGGATGTATTCGGTAGGCGTGGGTACGCCTTCACTGCCGGAACGCATAAGGTTGACAGTACTGCCGGCGAGCTGCTTTTCGGCTTGGATATAGTATCTTCCGTCGGTAAAGAGCTTGGCATCGTCTTTTGTAATTACAAGAGTGCCTGCCGAGCCGGTAAAGCCTGATATAAATGCACGTGCTTTAAAGTAGTCACCTACATATTCCGATTGGTGATAATCATCTGAGGTTACAAGAAGTATGTCCACACCGTGCTCATTCATGTGGGCACGAAGAACTGAAAGTTTTTCTTTTGCTGTCATTTTTATTTCCTTTCAAATTTCAATCAAATTTTGATACATATGCCGGTCTTTCGCTGAATGTGAGATTAGTCTTGCCCGGTTTTTCGACTTCGGTCTTGCCCTGGGAATATGCCACGTCGTAAACCACAAAGCTTGCATACATGGTTTCTTCTTTTGGCTTGCCTTTTTCTGCCGGCTTAGGTCTTCTCACGTCCTCTATATAAAACACTTCGAGGTAGAATGCTTTCACGCCGGTAAAGTCAACATCGGGAAAAACAACACGGCGGAATTCGTACATGGGTTTGCTTCCTTCAGCGAAGGTATATTCGGTGTATACCTTGCCGTTACTGTCCGAGAGTATATAGACAAATGCCTCCCCCTCCGGTCGCTCTGTAAGGGAATATATCCGCATTAAGCGGTTGATGGTACTGCGGTTGTTATATCTGACTGTAAACTGAAACTCACCGCTTTCTTTCGCCGCACCTTCTTTGAGCTTATATGCATAATCCGCATAGGTATCCGCGAAATCCGTATCGGGCATTTTCGACGGAGTATAATCAAGGCGGACAAGGGCGGCATTTGAAACATGGTATATGCCTTTATTGGCAAAAGGCTCATACACATCCTGCAGCTCCACCGCAAAGCTTCCGTTGTCAAAGGCGTCGAGGGCTGCATCCGTCCATGTGAAGCCTTTAAATGCCCCCGGAATTCCCATCAAAAACATCCGTCCGAAAAGCAGAGCGAAGGTTCCGCCAATAATTACTGCGGCAATTGTTTTAAATATAAATCTTATTATTTTTTTTAGGGTAAAGCGCTTTTTGCTTTCCACCCATTCGTAGTAATCCATATCTTCCATATCAAGGTCTCCGATTTACATAAATTTCCAAAGTATAGTCAATTTGAATGATTTGAAACACACTAATAAAAATTATATCATATTTTTTCGCAAAATTCAAGTAAAATTAATAGACTATACTTGAAATATTGTATGTACATATGGTAAAATAATAGTAACAGCTTATTAATAATGGCAAATTATCAAAAATATATCGATTGGAGTACATCATGGACTACAAAATTTCAAACAAAATGAAAAATCTTAAGCCTTCCGCAATAAGAGAAATTTTCAAGGCTCTCACTGACCCTACCATTATTTCATTTGCCGCAGGAAATCCTGCCCCTGAATCTTTCCCGGTTGAGGCTCTCTCTAAAATTTCCGCTGATATTTTTGCAAACGAAGCATCCGTTGCGCTTCAGTACGGAATCACTGAAGGTTATATGCCCCTGCGCGAGGATGTTAAGGCGCGTCTTTCTTCACGTTTCGGTATTGACACCGAAAATAATATGACTATTATCACCTCCGGCGGTCAGCAGGGTATTGAACTTCTTTGTAAGACCATGTGCAACGAGGGCGATGTTGTTATCTGCGAAAATCCCAGCTTTATTGGTGCACTCAATTCCTTCCGCTCCAGCGGATGCGAAACTGTAGGTGTTCCACTCACGGACGGCGGTATTGATCTTAATATCCTTGAGGATACCCTCAAAAATACGCCTAACGCGAAGATTCTTTACCTCATTCCAACATTCCAGAATCCGGCAGGAACCTGTATGTCCCTCGAAAAGAGAAAGGCTGTGCTTGAGCTTGCAAAGAAGTACGGAATTATAATTCTTGAGGACAATCCATACGGTGAGCTTCGTTTTGCCGGCGAGGAAATACCCACCATCAAATCTATGGATACTGACGGAATCGTGGTTTACTGCGGCTCTTACAGTAAGATCCTCTCTGCCGGTATGCGTATCGGATTTGTCACCGGTCCCGAGCCGGTTGTTACAAAGATGGTTGTTGCAAAACAGGTTGAGGATGTACACACCAATCTCTTTTTCCAGATGCTCTGTCACCGCTACATAGCAGAATACGACATTGACGCTCACATCGCCGGAATCCGCGCTCTCTACAAGAGAAAGTGTGAGCTTATGCTCTCCGAGCTTGACCGTCTGATGCCCGACTGCGTAACATATACACGTCCCGAAGGCGGTCTTTTCATCTGGGCGACTCTCGATGACAAGATCTCCCAGGCAGACTTTATGAAAAAGACTATCGAAAAGAAGGTTGCAGTTGTTCCCGGTCAGGCGTTCAACTGTGACACAAATGCTCCCTCACAGTGCTTCCGCCTTAATTATTCCACTCCCTCTGACGAACAGATCGTCACCGGCGTGGGATATCTTGCTGAGGCTGTGAAGGCAATGATATGACGGTACTCTAAGCTTTTTATTTCAGGAAAGGATATCTTTTCAAATGATAACTAACGAGCTTATTTTACTGCTGGTCGGTGCAATTCTCGCGGCACTCACCGCGTTTGTAATAACACCGGCGGTCAGCGTGCTTGCCTACAAAATCGGCGCTATTGATGTACCGAAGGATGGGCGGCGTATGCATAAGAAGCCTATACCCAGAATCGGCGGTCTTGCGATTTTTACTGCCTTTGTATTCGCATCACTTCTGTTTTGTGAGATCAGTCCCTCCGTTGTGGCAATCTACATCGGCGGACTTATCATTGTCGCCGTGGGCGTGATTGACGATATTTTCAATATTAACGCATGGATAAAGCTCATTGCACAGATCGGCGTAGCCCTTATTGCTGTATCCCAGGGGGTTGTGGTCGAGCATGTCAATCTTTTCGGCAATTATATTCAGTTCGGCGTCTGGGCGATACCGATCACGGTTATCTGGATCGTGGGGCTTACAAATGCCATAAATCTTATCGACGGTCTTGACGGTCTTGCATGCGGCGTTTCAGCCATTTGCTCCGCTTCGATTTTACTTGTTATGCTATTGAAAGGGGATATGGCTTCGGCTGCAATTACGGCTATTCTTGTGGGCTCATGCCTCGGATTTTTGCCGTTCAACTCAAATCCCGCAAAAATCTTCATGGGGGATACAGGCGCGCTTTTCCTTGGATACGCTATGGCTGTAATCTCCGTTTCCGGAGTATTTAAGCTGCATACGGTGGTTTCATTCATAATCCCCATATCAATTTTCGGACTCCCTCTTTTTGATACTGTATTTGCCTTTGGTCGCAGGATCATACACGGGAAAAGCCCATTTTCATCTGACCGCGGACACCTCCATCACAGACTGATCGACATGGGCTTCAATCAAAAGCAGTCTGTATATATTCTCTATGCAATCTGTGCCATCCTCGGAACTTCAGCCATTATGTTTACCGAGGAAAATTACGGAAAAGCGGCAATGATCATCGGCTTCGGTATTCTGGTGCTGATTCTTCACTCCGTGATCCTCCATCACGAGAATATGAAAAGCAAGATGGGTATTGACTTTAATGATACCGCTGACATCAAAAATAACGCAGATGACCTAAACAAGACATCTTCCGAAAGTAATGAATCATGAAAAAAAGAAGAGATGAAGACGGGGCACAGAGCGTTGCCCTCGGAACGATCATAATAGTAATAGTTCTTGTTTTGGTCTTCGGAGCCGCATTCAGGTATATGTATTCTCTTGATATACTGTTTCTCGGAGATTTCATGGGCGGCTTTTTAGGACTTGACGACAAAAATAATGAAACCCCTTTCGATGTAGGCGAGCTGTATGAAATTGTCAAGGTTGGCAAGGACAGTGCAAAAGAGGGAATAATTCTTGACATATCCTATGAAAATATGCTGGATGCTCTTCTTACGGAAAAAGATTCCGAGGGTGTCTATCTGAAAGCACGTATCAACTACTATGACAATTCGGAAGCATCCGGGCACTATATAACCTACCACCGATTTGGGGAAAAATTCAGAATCGAAGCTTTTGCCGACAGTAAGGAAACAAGCCCCAAAACTTTAAAGGTTTGCGATTCAGTCGCAATTTCATTCACCGACTTCACTGCAAATAAAACCGTAACCTACAAAAAAGCAGATGATATCTCCCCGGAAAATGAAGCTGGTATACCAACAGTAGACGGACTGCTTCAGATATTGGAGCAATTTCCCAATACAGACATATTGTCTGAATCCTCAGCAGATGACTGTATTTTAAAGATGATCAACACTGAAAAGGGAAATGTTTATTATGTGGCATTTACCAATACCGAAACCGGTCTTTGCGAGGAATATTATGTTGTTCCTGAGTACCTTACAATAATATCATCACTGACAAGCACTATTGACGGTGACATCATATATTCCTACGAGGTTACGGATTTTTCTACAGACCCCAAATATTATTCTGATTACAGTTTATATAAAACACCGTAAAGGGCGTGGATTTCTAACCACGCCCTGAAACCGCCTCTATCCGCCAAGCAAAAGAAGTGCTAAAAGAATTATTATTTCATCTCGGTTTTCGGGGCATTTTGATTTATCCCCGTTTAAAAGAATCAGTATCAAGCCTATTATAAGTAAGTCATCAAGCTCAAAGCCCTTGTCGAATCTGCTTAAAATCCCGCTGAAAAGTCCTTTTTTGCGTTCAGTTTCACATGGCTTAGAGTCGTTTATTTCCTGCGGGCAGGATTCGAGTGGATAGGATTCTATGATTTTTTCTTTTGGGCAATCATCGCATCGGCATAATTCAGATTCACGTACTTCTGTCCGGCAGCACACCTCCACATCCTCGGTGGCATCCGCATTCGGAGCTTCATCGGCAGTAAATACATTTCCGTGATAGTTTGCCGGAATATTATAATCCCCACGGCGAAAGGTTTGCGGTTTTTCATTTTCTGAATAATTTCGTGCGTACATCAAAACCTCCTTTTTAGCTGAACAGACCGCTGTTTCCAAGAAGACCGCCTGCTATGTCGGCAAGCTTCATTGCTTTTAGCATCATGTCGATTTTTTCGGCTCTGTCTTCGCTCATATACGGCTTAAGCGCCATGAGAAGCGCCGTGCGTGAATCTCCGCTCCTACTGACGCTCTCTTTTTTATCAGAGCTGCCTGATCCGCCAAAATTGCCAAGATTACCAAGTAACGCGGTGAGCATACCCGGATCAAAGCCCGGCTTTTGCTCCCCGTTGTTCTCGGAAAGCGGTGCTTCGTTATTTTGCTCTTGACTTGCGGTATTTGGCTTATTATCCTGCGGAATACTTCCGGCAAGGCTTGATGCAAGTCCCATAACCTTTCCTAACATTTCCGGGTCTTCGGTGAGCCTGCTTATAATACCGCTTATGTCCGGAGTATCTGCCATATATTCACACCCTTTCTTTTATTTTGTTTAGCTGCGGTCATTTTTCTGTCCACCGAGTAAGTTCATAAGTGCCGCCGTGCGCTCCTCTCCAAGCAGAGAAACTGCCTTTTGTATATCCTCATTTGTGGCGTTTGACAGGCTTGCGCGGACGATTCGCAGATTCTTTATGGCAGAATTTGATGCCTCTGTCGGGATACCGGCTGCTGCTGAAAGCATACTTATAACTTTTGCGAGGGTTACGTCATCAAGGCTTAAAAGTCTGTCTAAGGTTGTTTTATCAATTTGCATTGTTATGATAATTCCTTTCTCTATTTCTCGTACTGTCATTATATGTATATTTGCAAAGATCGGTGATTATACAATTTTCGGTATAAAAGGATAACCTATATGAAATATCTTGTTTTTTCCGATTCTCACGGAGCTACACTTAATATGCGAACAGTGATCGACGCCCATATTTCCGACCTTGACGGAGTGATTTTTCTCGGCGATCTTTTTAGGGATGCTGAAACACTGCAGATTTATTATCCCGAGCTTAAAATTTATGCAGTGGCAGGAAACTGCGACGGCATGACAAGATTCCAAGAGCAACTTTTGGAGCTTGGCGGTGTAACTGTGCTGATCATGCACGGGCATTCCATGTCTGTTAAAAGCACATTAGTACCTCTTGAGGTATACGCCCGTAAATGCGGCGCAGATATTGCCATGTTCGGTCATACTCATGTGCGGTACAACAAATACATTCCGGGGGAGAAGCCTCTGTATCTGTTTAATCCGGGCAGTATAAGCCGTCCCCTCGATGGTGAAGGGCAGTCCTTCGGACTTCTCACCATAAAAGACGGTCAGTTTCTTCTTTCCCACGGAAATCCCGAAAATATAAAATCGAGGGGATGTTTATGAGCTTTATTCCTAAAAAGAACGGCAAGGCATCAAAGCTGGCAATATTATTTATAGCGACCGGGATCGCCCTTTTTATCTTTTCCGGCATACTTCCGTATATCTGGTTCTTTCAGCTTGCGGCTGTGGCACTGACCGTAGCAGGGATTCAGTTTCTTGTGCGCTTTGTGCTGTCCGATTTTAAGTATGTTATTGACGATCTTGACGATGGGACTTCCGATTTTATCGTATACAAAATCCAAGGAAAAAACAAAATAAAGGTATGCCATATTTCGCTTTTCTCGGCAGAAGAAATTTTAAACGGTCAAAAGTGTCCGTCTGCCGACCGTCGGTACAATTATGTGCAGAATTTAGACGGAGAAAAATCAAGTATTGTTTTTCTTGACGGCGACAAAAAAATTGAGATCATCATTGAAGCCGACAGCGCTTTTCTTAATGCTATAAATATAAGAATGGGCAAAGGTGAGGGAAATATCACCTTTGCTATGTAAAGGAGCTTTTATGAACACTTCTGAATATGCAAAAGGGCTTTTAAATTTTATCAAGGAGTCGCCTTCATCCTTTCATGTAATTGAAAATTTGGCGGCGAAGCTTAAGAGAGAAGGGTACACACTGCTTTCAGAGGGGGAAGCATGGTCACTGGTAGCCGGAGGAAAATACTATGTGACCCGAAACGGCTCATCCGTAATCGCCTTTTCCGTACCCGAAAACTTGGACACTCCTAAATTTATGGTGACCGCCGCGCACTCCGATTCACCCGGCTTCAAAATAAAGGATATACCCGAGCTTGACGGCACTTACACAAGAATCAACACCGAAAGATACGGTGGAATGATTCTCGACAGTTGGTTTGACCGTCCTCTGTCGGTCGCAGGCAGAATAATGGTACGGGACGGCAACAGAGTCGTCACGAAGCTTGTAAATATTGACCGCGATCTGCTTGTTATCCCTCATGTAGCTATTCATATGCAGAACCCTAACAACGGCATCACTTACAATCCGGCATCGGATTTAGTTCCGCTTTACGGCGGTGAGGCGGCGAAGGGAAGCTTTATGAAAAATGTTGCCGAGGCGGCAGGCGTTTTGACGGAAGACATTATTTCTCACGAGCTGTTTTTATACAACCGTCAGGAGCCTACCGTATGGGGAGCGGAGAATGAGTTTATATCCGCACCAAAGCTTGATGACCTTGAGTGCGTATATTCCGCCATTACTGCGCTGCTCTCATCAAATAACGCCGCAATATCGGTTATGTATATCCCCGACAATGAGGAAGTAGGCAGCACAACTAAACAAGGTGCGGCATCCACTTTCCTTCGCGATGTTTTATCGAGAATCTGTGATAGTTTCGGGGGCGATTTACGAATCTCGGCGGCAAGATCCATGCTTTTGTCTGCGGACAATGCCCATGCGCTTCATCCAAACAATCCCTCCCTTGCCGATCCAACACACAGACCGGTAATGAACGGCGGCGTGGTCATAAAATATAATGCGGCACAGCTTTACACTACCGATGCTGTTTCTTCAGCCGTATTCCGTGAAATTTGCCGACGTGCAAAAGTGCCGGTACAGGTCTTCAGCAATCGTTCCGATATGCGCGGCGGCTCTACTCTCGGTAATATTTCGAACAGCCAGGTATCCTTGTCCGCTGTGGATATCGGACTTGCCCAGCTTGCCATGCATTCCTCCTACGAAACAGCAGGATGCCGTGACATCCCACATATGATAAATGCAATCCGGGCTTTCTTCGAAACAGAGCTTGACGGACATGATGGCAATTTTGAAATTAAAACACTGTAAGACAGTAAAGGAATTATTATGAATATTATAAAAAATCAGAATTTTTCAAGCGAAAGAGCACTTTATGCTCTTAAAGACACTATAGTTGAGAATTGCACCTTTGCGGGCGAGGAAGACGGTGAATCCGCTTTCAAGGAAACTTCCGGCATTGAGGCCCGCTCTTGCACCTTTGAGCTTCGATATCCCTTTTGGCACACCAAAAGCTTTAAAATTGCAAACTCAACTATGCTTGAAACCTGCCGTGCGGCCCTATGGTACTGTTCTGACGGAAAAATCGAGGACTGCACACTGAACGGTGTCAAGGCACTCAGGGAATGTGACTCCATTGAGATAAAAAATACTCTGTCCAACTCCACCGAATTTGGGTGGAAATGCAGCAATATCAAGATAAAAAACAGCAGTCTTGAATCCGAATATATATTCCTTGACAGCAAGGATATTGAGCTTTACAATATAAAGCTGAAAGGAAAATATTCCTTTCAATACGTGGAAAATTTACATATTTCCGATTCATACCTCGATACAAAGGATGCCTTTTGGCATGCTGAAAATGTGGTTGTGGAGAATTGTACCGTGATCGGAGCGTATATTGGATGGTACTCCCATGGGATTACCATGCGTGGCTGCAAGATTATAGGAACACAGCCCTTCTGTTACGCCTCGAATTTAGTCCTTGAGGACTGCGAGATGATTGACTGCGATCTTGCCTTTGAATATTCGGATGTGATTGCTGACATAAAAGGGAATATCCTATCTGTGAAAAATCCCCGTTCCGGAAAGATCGTCGCCGATTCAATCGGAGAAATTATAAAAGGTGATTCGGTTTATTCTCTTGATGCCGAAATTATTATAAGATGAAAAAACGGATGTAACAAAAATACGTTACATCCGCTCTTTTTATTTAAATCTTTTGCAGCTTGGCATAGGTTGCCATCAGCTTTTTTGTGCCTACTTTGTCGAAGATGATCTCGTACATTATATCTGCTCCCATAGGCTTTGCGCTGATTATCTCACCCTTGCCGAAGGTGTGGTGATATACATGATCCCCTACTTCAAATTGCTCTATAATATTTGTCTTTCCAACATCTGAAGCGAGATCGGCTTTCTTTAAAAGCTCACGGGAGATGACCGGTTTCTTCGATTTTTGAGGCTGACCGGATTCAATTTTCTGCACATATCCGAGATCAATAAGCTCCTCCGGAATTTCATCAATAAAGCGTGAACGCGGATTAAACTGAGTCTTTCCGAATATCATTCGTTCACGGACGTGGACGCAGAACAGCTTCTCTTTCGCTCTTGTTATTGCAACATAAGCAAGTCTGCGTTCCTCCTCAAGCTCCTCGGGATCCATCGCCGACTGCATACTGGGGAAAATGCCGTCTTCAAATCCCGGTATAAATACGACCGGAAATTCAAGTCCCTTTGCACTGTGAATTGTCATGAGAATAACCGCATCGGCTGTGCTGTCGTAATTATCGATATCGCTGACAAGTGCCACATCCTCAAGGAAGCCTTCAAGGGTAGCCTCGGGATTGTCCGTTTCGTATGCTACAGCGTTATTTATAAGTTCACCGATATTGGCGATTTTATCAATGCCTTCAATGCCCATGGCTTTCAGCATATCTTCGTATCCGGTACGGACGTAAACCTTCCGTATAAGCTCGGATACCGGCTCTTTCTTTGCAGTATCACGCAGTTCCTCGATGATAGAGATAAACTCATTCAGGCGCTGTGCACTCTTCACAAGGGCAGTATATTCCGCTGCCTCGCACATTACTGTGAACGGTGACTTATTCTGCGCCTCGGCAATATTGAAAATGGCATCAACTGTGGTATCGCCGATTTTTCTTTTTGGTTCATTGATTATTCTTCTGAGGCGGATATTGTCATTACTGTTTTTAATAACGCAGAGATAGGCGATTATATCCTTTATTTCCTTACGCTCGTAGAATCGAACTCCTCCAAGCATGCGATAGGGAATACCGCTCTTTGCAAAATAGCCTTCAAGACTGTTCGACTGGGCATTCATACGATATAGTACAGCGAAATCGCTGTACTTTCGCTTTTCTCTTGTGACCCCGTCTAAAATCTTATTGATTATGTATTTTGATTCCTCATTTTGATTCTGCAGTTTCTTGACTCTGATTTTATCGCCTTCAATGCTGTCGCACCAAAGCTCCTTGCCGCGTCTGCCGAAGTTGTGTCTTATAACGGCATTTGCGGCGGAAAGAATATTCTTTGTTGATCGGTAATTCTGCTCAAGCTTTATAATTCTCGCCGATTCAAACGCCTTATCAAATTCAAGTATATTTTCGATGGTTGCGCCGCGGAAACGGTAAATCGACTGGTCGTCGTCACCTACAACCATCAGATTTCGGTATTTCTTCGACAGAAGCTTCGCAAGCTCAAGCTGTGCGCGGTTGGTATCCTGGTACTCGTCGATTAAGACATACCTAAAACGGTTGGCACAGTAGTCCCCCGCCTCCTTGGACTCACGCAGGAGCTTGACAGTCAACATTATGATATCGTCAAAATCCAGAGCATCGGCGGCACGGAGCTTTGCTGTATAACGGTGATAAACCTTCGCTACTTTCTGCATTCTGAAATCGGAACCGACCTCCGCTTCAAAATCATCCGGGGTGAAAAGTCTGTCCTTGGCTCTGGAGATTATACTCATGGTACTTCTTACCGGGAAGGCTTTGTCATCAAGGTCAAGTTCCTTCTGGCATGCAGTAATGAGTTTTTTCTGATCATCCGTATCGTATATTGAAAAATCACGGGATATTCCTATATTTTCACCAAATCTGCGAAGAAGTCTGACACATATAGAGTGGAATGTACCTGCCCAAATTTCCGATGCGAGGACCTCATCACCGAGGACAGCTGCTATGCGGGTTTTCATTTCATTCGCCGCTTTATTGGTAAATGTGATGGAGAGAATCTGCCAGGGTGCAGAGGGGTCAACAGCGTGGGTTGAAAGTACCTGAGCTATTTCCTCATTTGTGAGATTTATTGCATCCTCCAACTGCTCGGCATCCTTTTCTGTGAATCCTTCGGGGACATTTTCCGATTCATAGGCGTTGCCGAATTTTATTATATGGGCGATTCGGTTGACAAGGACGGTGGTCTTTCCGCTGCCTGCGCCAGCCAAAACAAGAAGGGGCCCGTTTACAGAATAGACAGCCTCTCTTTGCTTTTCATTTAAATTATCGTACAGTTTATCAAAAAGAGCGCGTCGCGCCTTGATAATACGCTGTCTTAACAAGGTATCCATTTTAATCACCGTGGCTTTCGCTTACAGAAAGCCTCCTTATTGGGAATTTGTGGGTGGTTTTGCGTGGCAAAATCACTGCTTTGCAGCAGCAAAAACCGGGCGTGAATCCGTTACCTCTATTATACTATATTTTTTAAAATTTTTCAAGCGACAAATGAAATTTTTATAAAATTTATGCCCTCTGTCTTGATATGTTCATTATTTTTTGATAAAATTGTCCTTAATAGGTTACTATGTGCGAAAGGGGATACAACGCCATGGATAAATTTCCTGAAACAATAATCGAAATTTACGACGATGAGCCAATTTGCAACATACTTTCGATTGTGAAATTCAAACCCAAAAATGCGATATATATCGTCCCTCGTGAAATTTTAAATGAGCGTGTGACGAATAATATTACCGGCTGTCTTAAGAAGCTGGGGATTGGTACGCGGTGCTTTTTCCGCGCAGTCAATATGGATTCGGTCGATGATATAACGGCAGAGCTTGGAAAGATTCTGTCAAAATACCCTGATTCCGCCGTCGAAATTTGCGGCGGTTACGAAACCGCGCTTGTTGCAATAGGCATGATGGCAAGGGAAAAGAGAATCCCACTTTTTAAATATGACCGAAAGTCAAGGTGTTACAGGGATTTTTACCGCTGTCCTTCTGTGGAGGGGATCTGCGGCGATCCGAAATTTAATATTGGCGCATTTCTTTCACTTTCCGGTGCGGCAATGAAATCTCACGGACACATTTCAATAGATTCCCTTGACAGAGAATCCTCCGAGGATATTTTAACGGTTTTCAAAATATACAGTGAGCATTACCGCGGATGGCATCGTACGGTAGCATATTTACAGCAGATATCGAAAGATCTTGAGCCGCACGAGCTTCATGTATCCGCAAGACAGGTTATGTTCGGTGAGGAAGCCGTAACAACCGCTGACAAAAAGGTTATGTCAGCACTCTGTGAAGCAGGGATTATTAAAAATTACAGAAATTCTCCAAGAAGCACCTCATTTTCCTACAAAAACCGGCTTATGAAAAGCTGTCTTACAGACATCGGAATTTGTCTTGAAATTTATGTTTTTGCGGCACTTCTTGAAAGTAAGCGTTTTGACGATGTGATGATCTCGGTAGTAATCGACTGGGACGGTAAGCTTTATGAAGCCACAAACACCATAAACGAAATTGATGTTATGGCAGTAAAAGGAGCTGTCCCCCTGTTTATATCCTGCAAGTCCGGCACTCCCAATGTGACCGCTCTCAACGAGATAAAAACACTGGCATCACAGTTTGGCGGAAAACACTCCAAGGCAGTGCTTGTAACCATGTCAGATGTTAAGGAAAAGGATCGCTATTTCGCACAGCGTGCCGAAGACATGGGCATTATACTTATGGGGCGAAATGAGCTTTTGTCGGCTGTATTTGCCGAGAAGCTTGCCGAAGCTGCTTTAATGTAGCACATAATTTTTGTTTTGACATATCCTTTCTAATGAGGGATAAACTCTCGGAATATGGAGGATATGTATGAATAAATTTTTTGCCGCCGCAAACAGCGCAGACGGGTTTGTTTGCCGGTTTGAAGATATATTTTCCGCGGATGCTGTAGACTATACCTACATAATCAAGGGCGGAAGCGGAACAGGAAAAAGCACCCTTATGAAAAACGCTGCCGCCAGAGCTACTTCACTCGGCGGCGAGGTGGAATATTTTTACTGTTCGTCTGACCCGTCATCCCTTGACGGAATTATAATGACTCTTTCCGGTGGGCGAAAAATCGCCATGCTTGACGGCACTGCGCCTCATACCTACGACCCTAAAATCCCCGGAGTTCTCGATGAAATAATAAATCTCGGAGGATTTTGGAATGGGGATATTCTAAAAAAAGCAAAGCCCCAAATTGTGAGGCTGGCAAGCGAAAAATCTCATCTTTTTAAAGAGGCGTACAAGGATTTTTCAGTTGCAGGTACGCTTATGCGCAGGCTCGTTTCACGCGCCGGGGATTTTACAGACAAAGAGAAGCTTGACGGCGCAATGCGTCGGCTTCTTGAAAAGCGGATGCGTGAGGTGAAATTCAATCCGAAGAAGCATCAACAGAGTAAGAAAGTCCGTTTTTTGTCGGCTCTGTCCACTGACGGAGAGATGTATTTTGACTCCTTTGCCGATTCTCAAATGATTTTAACAGTGTGTGATACGGCATTCAGCTGGGTATTGGCTTTTGATTCACTTATTCGAACTGCAGACTCTTTGGGGCTGTCATATGAATATGCACCTATGCCGTTAGTTACTGAATTTTGTGAGGGAATACGTTTTCCGTCGTTATCCTTATCTATAGTATCACGCACCGATGCCATGACTCACGGCGTTATAAATATGTGCAGATTTGTTGACAAAGCCGCTTTATCCGCTTCCGACCGCAAGCGTTGTCGTGAGATATACAAGGGAATGTCACGATTCATAGATTTGGGACTCGCAAAGTTAGCGAGGGTCAAAAATGTACACGGTGAGCTTGAGCGGCTATACGGGTCTGCTATGGACTTTGATCGGCTTTCGCGTGAGTGCGATGAGCTTATAAAAAATATATTGGCATAAGAGTGGGAGAGGCATAAGCCTCTCCCAAATTTGCTTTGTTTTTATGTGAAATTGCGGAATCTATTGTGAAAAACAACTTTTTCGACAAGCTGACGGGAGAGGCATTAGCCTCTCCCGAAGTTTGCTGTTTAAAAATTCTCACTTACGCCTCAGCCATAGCTCTTGTCATAACGTCGATACCG
>JAZRPJ010000172.1:0-35888 GCA_045649205.1 Candidatus Flemingiibacterium sp. | reverse complement strand
TCTTTTTTTCGCCGTTCTGCACCGCGGCGGTCTGATTCTGAATAATTCCTGACATTTGCTTCTCCTCCTTAAATTCTGTTCTCCGCAACCTTAAAGGTTCGGTAGGACGATGTTTTATAATATTTTTCAAAATTGAGTTCGGGATGGTCCTTCATAAAGCTCTTGCTGTCAAAGCTCTTGCGCTCGGCAGTCGCCCAAGATACGCGGTAGCGGTCAGTTTCGCCCCGTGCGGCCTCTTGCATAAAGGCCTTGATCTTGTTGCCCACACCGTCGCGGATGCCCTCCAGCTCCTTTATTTGAGCCGACAGAGCCATATACTGCTCAAGCTCGGTATCGTAGGCCATGAGGCTGACAGATACCTCCTCGGATGCCGGGTACATCGCGCTGATAGCTTCGCCGCATCTGTGGGAACCGTCAGCCGTAGGGGGAATGCCTTTTATTACGTGATCCTCCCAGAAGACGGACTCTGCGGTCATAAGCGCGGCGATCTCGTCATCGCTGATATACACCGAGCTTTCGCACCATTCGGGGCAGGTGTCCTCGATGGATCGGGTCAGCTGATACACACGGAAATCGTTGTTGCCGATCAGAACCGCCAAGAACCACTTGGCTCGTTCGGTAACGGCGAGGTAGTGCACACACTGGCAATAATAGTTAGTCGGAAATTCGCCGCCCTTGAACCTCTTCGTGTTGAGCGCCGAGGTGCTCTTGCACTCAAGGCCGCAGTCCTCACCGACCACTACGCGGTCAACGTTGGCGATGGAATAGGGGTACAGGCTGTTAAGTATGCTGTGGTTGTCTCGGCGCACTCGCTTGCCGCTGACGGCCTCAAATCGCTTTGCGATAAAGTCCTCAAGGTATGTGCCGACGTCGGTGGCAAGGTTGCCTTCAAAGGGAGGTGTGCGCCCGGTCTTTTCCGCCCACAGCGCGTAGGGTGACGAGAAGGGGTTGAGCCCCACCACCGATGCGGCATCCGAGCCGCCGATGTACTTGCCGCGCAGGGTCTTCCAAGCCTCGCGGTTTTCGGTACTGATCTTAGTTATCATAGATATCCCTCCTGTAACGCTCCTTGAGACACGCGAGGCAGAGGTCTTCGCCGTCTACGGTGTAAACGCCCTCTTCCTCGTCGATCTCGCTTCCGCACTGATCGCAATAAAAGACCGTGAGGTTTGTGTTGTGGCATGACTTGCCGATGCAGTGGTAAGGGCCGTCGCAATGACAGCAGCGATCTTCGATCTTAGTCATTGACGCGCACCACCTTTCTCTGCGCCTTCTTGTACTCGCGCTTGGCCTTGCGGTACTCCTTCTTCAACGCGACGAACTCCTTGGTGTCTGCGTGATCGTACTCTTCGTAGAGCTTGATTGCCTCCTCATAAGATCCGAGGTCGGCCTTGGTGATCTTCTTTTCCATTTCAGTTTCCTTTCTCCGGTCGGAACTCGGTGATCTCCGCCGGGCGACAAATTGTAATATTTCCTCTGTTATCTGTGATCTCTGCCGAGAGGTAGAACCCCTCGCCGTTGTGCCGCGTGATGATAGCGGTTATTCTGCCCCGTACGCGGTCGTAGGACATCGGGCCTCTCCATATCACTTGGACGCCCGTCCGCATCGCTTCCTTGAGCTCCTGTGCCGTCATAGCCGTTCCTTGAAGCGCGTGTCGACAAGCGATTCCCAATATTCAAGCTCGGCGACAAGCACCTTGGAGCTTGAATTCAGCTTCCCGCCGTTGCAGACGTGGCGAACGCCCTTGAGAACGTCTCGCGCGGCGTTAATTCCGATACCGTACCGTTTCATGATGCCGTCTACGTCGACGTAAGCTGTCCGCTGCTCCTCTTGCTTCTCTTGCAGAGCCTTCATATACCCTGCTAGGTAAGCAGATAGATAAATTTCGCGGTTTTCTTCACTCATACCTCAATCCTCCTCTTGACAGTGCGCTTTCCGTGTGATATAATAAGATGTATAGAGAGCGCATTCGTTGTTCTTTTTCATTAATTTCCTTTCTCCTTTCCCCCCGTGATGGTCGCGGGGGGTTTTTTTATGTCCGAAGGACGCTTTTGTTGATAAGATCGTCCATCTTTCTCTTATATCGCTTGGATATGGAAAAAACCACATCAAGCGAAGGGCTACGGTCGCCGCTCATGATTCGACTCATGTAAGATTCGGAAATTCCGATCTTGGTCGCCAACTGCGCTTGGGTGATGCCCTCGGACAACATTAGATGCCTGACGTTGTTTCGGAATATCGAAAAATCTTTTTCGCTCATAGTTCCTCCTTTTGTGTTGACAAATTCGTTTTTGTGTGTTAAAATGACAACAGAATTGCTCCGTTGTCAATATTATAGTACGATCGATCGAACTTGTCAAGGGATATTTTCGAACTTTTCAAACTTTGTGAATTTTGCACAGAGCAAACAAGTTCGATTTGTTGTACTTCAACAAAAGGAGAATACATATGTTTTGGAAAATTTTTTGTAATTTGTGTTCGCGGGTTGGAAAATCTCCAACCGCTGTTATTACAGGACTGGGAATTTCTCGCAGTTCGGTAACATCTTGGAAAAATGGCATGGTGCCGCAGAATACTACCCTTCTGAAGCTCGCCGACTATTTCGGAGTATCGGTCGATTACCTACTTGGCAACGAGGATGCCCCCATCCGCTCCGCTGAGCTCGCACAGCTTGACGGTAGCGACGTGCATATGCTCCCACTTTATGAGAGCGTCTCTGCGGGCTTCGGCGCGCTTGCCGTAAACGAGGTGGTCGATTATATCCCCTCTCACTTTAAGAGCCCTGCTGAGGCCGCAGAAAGCCTCTGCATCCGCGTCAGCGGCAACAGCATGAGCCCTAAGATCGAGGACGGCGATATAATCCAAGTCCACAAACAGGACAGCATCGACAGCGGATCTCTCGCTGTGGTCCTTGTTGACGGTGAGGAGGGCTTCGTCAAGATCGTCACCTACGGAGATACGTGGATCGAGCTCCGATCTATTAACCCTCTCGTCAAGCCCCGCCGCTTCAACGGCGCAGACGTGCAAAAGGTTCGAGTGGTCGGTATCGTTACCAAAATAATAAAGAGCGTAACGGGCAAGGAGGAGCTTATATTCCCACCGTCGCCCGCGACGCCCGCACAAAAAGAGCTCCTTGACCTGATCGCCGGGCTTAATGCCGATCAAATTGCGGAGCTTCAGAATTACGTTGATTTCTTAAAAAGTAAAATGAAATAAAAAAAGCCCGCCCCGAAGGGCGGCGATATCAGGATGCAGCGCGTATTCGGTTAAGCGTTCGCTCGGCCTCCGATCTTGCCTTGATGTCCTTTGCCATTGAAATGAGGTAGAGATAATCCTCCTCGGTGAAGCCTGAGAAGGTCACGTCAAATACGAGAATATCCTCGTGATCGGTTGCGCTGTGTTCCATTTTATATACTCCTATAATGTATTGCCGAGGGTCTTCCCTTGGCTTGACAATATCATATCACAGCGGCGCGGTGTTTTCAATACTCAAATTTACCGAATTTACAGCTAATTTTGACACCGCCGCCCGACATTTTTGCGGAAGGAAATGACACAAATGTGGATTGAAAGAATTATTGAGGCCAAAAAAGCGCAGGGCATCACGACAAAAGCGATGGCTGAAAAAGTAAAATTGCCGGAAGACACGATAAATAGAATTTTAAGCGGTCGTACGCGCGATCCGCGCCTTGAAACCGTACTGCGCCTCGGCGCGGCTGTCGGACTTAATGCATGGGAGCTTTTTGCCGAGACCGGGACGGTTGTCGGCGACAAGGGACTCGCAGAGCTGCAAGCAGAGCTTGACACAGCCAACGTTGCCCTGTCTGCGTTGAGAGACGAGGTTGCCTCTCTGCGCGAGGACAATGCCGCGCTGGCAAACGAAAGAGCCGAACTCTCCTCGGAGCTCAAGCATGCAAGGAGAGAAATCGAACTGTTAGAAGAAATTGTTTGCGCCTATAAAAACCACATTAAACCAGCAAAACAATAAAGGGAGGATTTATTTATCATGATTTGTCCAAAATGCGGAGTAAACAACAGTACTATTATTAACGAAACAACAACAACAGGAAAGAACTATTCTGCCGGTAAAGGCTGTCTGGGTTGGCTGTTTTTTGGCCCTCTCGGCGTCCTCTGCGGAGCTTGCGGACAAGGTAAGCAATTGAAAAACAAGCAGTTCTTCATCTGCAATAATTGCGGACACAAATGGCAAGTCGAAGAACCCAAGAAATAATAATGGCGTGCGGCGAGTGGATGGGATGCCATCAGATGCCCGAAAGAAGTTTCTTTTTTCGCGGCCATCAGTTCCCGATCTGCGCCCGATGCACCGGCGTGCTTATCGGCCAGACACTTGCCGCATTTTCTTTCTTCTTTGCGAAAATTAAAAATAGCACCTGTGTATTGCTTGCCCTTCCGATGGCTATAGATTGGGGGCTTCAATACGTAGGCATCAAGGCCTCAACCAATGCCCGTAGATTCATCACGGGCTTTTTAGGTGGGTTTGGGCTTGCAGTGCTATACTTCCGCGCCCTGCGTCGAATTTTCAAAGCCTTCAGGAGGTAACCTATGCCCAGCTACGAAAAGAATAAAAGCTCCGGGCTGTGGTCGTGCCGATTCAGAGAGACAGACGAGAACGGAGTTATAAAAAATAAACGCCTTTCCGGCAAGTATAAGACCAAGAAAGAGGCGCAGTACGCCTACGAGGATTATATCGCGGCAAAAGCCGCCGAGCCGGTAAAAAAAGAAGAACAGCCCGCGCAGAAGCCTCGTGCAATGCTGTTCGATGATCTCGTTGTTAAATACATGCAGTACCAAAAAGGCCGCATCAAGGAGGGGTCATACTATGACATCGCCCACAAGATTGCCTCGCGTATAACACCGTTTTTTTCGGGTATGCGCGCAGACGAGATCAAGCCTATCGACGTGCTGGGGTGGCAACAATCCCTCGAGGAATACAGCTATAAATACCGTAAGACCCTCCACGGCCACCTTGTGGGGATTTATAACTACGCCGAAAAATACCACGATATTCCCAACGTAATGAAAAAGGCAGACCCGCCGAGAAATTTGGAGGTAAAAAAAGAAATGTCATTCTGGACACCTGAGGAGTTCGCCACATTTATTGAGCACGTCAAGGCTCCCGAATACGAAATGTTTTTCCGCTTTTTGTTCGCCACCGGGTGTCGCAGGGGCGAGGCTCTCGCGATCACTTGGGCAGACTTAGATCTTAAAAAATGCACCGTGCGAATCTGCAAGAGCGTGAACCATAAGATCGTCGGAGAGCACGATAAGCCCTACAAGGTCACAACGCCGAAGAACGAGGGAAGCAACCGAACGATCCCGATGCCTACGTCTCTACGTGATGTACTTGCCGAGTATAAAAAAGGCCGCGAGGATGCCGCATTTGTCTTCGGCGGTGAAGATCCTCTCTCCCCCACGAATATCGCACGAACATTGAAAAACGCCGCAGAGAAGGCGGGCGTCAAGCGCATTCGCATCCACGATTTTCGCCACTCCTGCGCCTCGATCCTGATCTCTCACGGCGTCTCCATCGTTGCGGTCAGCCATCACCTCGGGCACGCAAACACCACGCAAACCCTCGACACGTACTCGCACATGATGCCCGACGATACCACAATGATCCGCAACGCGCTGAACTCAATTTGAGTACCTTTGTACCTATTTTGTACCCAATTTAAAAAAGTATACAAAATATAGCGGTTTTTCGTGAAAAATCATCAATATATAGTGATCTTTCGATTCCCTCTCTCTCCGCCAAACAGAGTGCCGAGTCAAAAACTCGGCACTTTTTGTTTTGCTTGCATAATTATTTGTAGCATTTATTGTTCAATTTGCCCAAGTCATAACGATATATCACGGTATCTAAACGATATGTCACGGGATTTTGTACCCATTTTTGTACCCAAAAATCATACAAATAACAGGGGGCGGTGGATTTCCACCGCCCCCCTTCTTTAAAGGTCTTTAAGCCGGTCGATTAAATGTGTGTACATCCGAGGGTGCAGAGTCTTAATGGCTTCAACAAGATCATTGAGGATATCCCACACTTTTGCTGACGGTCTGCCGTTCACCGCCCGTAAAAAATCAGAGCTACCGTCTGCCTCGATTGTGGAGCTGTCGGCATTTTCTTTTTTTACGGGTGCCGCGGCACTATACCCGGAGTCGCGCTGTTCACCGAAAAGGTGGTCGTATATGATATAAAAATCTGCCAGCTTGGCGATTTTGGCCGCCGTGATCGGCTCGGCTTCGCACTCGTCTATGGCCTGTAAAAGCTCCTTTTCTGTGATCATCGCTTCCCCTTCCGTTACGCGTTTTCGATCTTCTGCATACACTGACGGATGGCTTCGCGCTCTTTTTCAGAGCCCGCTTCCTCCATCATGTCTTCCAGCTTATTGAGCATGTGCTCTTTTGCGTCGCCGCGGCTGTAGCCTCCGCGCCCGCCTCGGGCATTGGAAGAGCCGCCACCCATATTGCCGCCGCCTTCGTAGGATGATCCGCCACGATATGAGCCGCCTTCCTGAGAATAGCCGCCCTCACGCGAATAACGTCCCATGCTGTCCCGTCTTGCGTTTCTGCCGCGTCCACGGGCGTAGGACGATCCGCCGTCATTGTAGGACATGCCGTACATGCGACCCTCCCCCATGAAGTCAGTGGCCTCGCTGTAGCCGTCCTCGCCCTCAAGCATCTCGATTTTGTCGATGTTCTTGACGGTGTCGGTCAGCTTGTGGAGGGTTTCGAGATCTCCGGCGGAGATTTTGCCGCCGCCCTCCCTTTTTGCCTTTTCTTCATACTCGTAGAGCTCTTTCATGAGCATTTCTTTGATCTTATGCATTGCAAATCTCCTTTCTCTTAAGCCACGCGGTCAAAGATAATATTTGCGTTCACAACGTCTATTGCCGTTCCGTCGCTGATGTTTTCGACCGAGACGGTCACGCAACAGCCGCAAGGAATGCTGATAAATGTCGTCAGCGATACGTTGAAGTAATCGCCGATAGCCGCAGGGGTAACGATAGCCACGGCGTTTGTCAGGGTCTCGCCGTCCTCCTGGAGGGCTACGGACACCGGACCGAGGACGCCGCCGTCTGCCGCAGGTGCCACTGTGATGTTTGCGTTAAATGTGACGCGGTAAACGGTTTTACAGGCGTTGCTTGCGCCTTTGAGTCGGAAGACTCCCGAACCGCTTCTGTGTGTGATAAATCCCTTCTTGCAAGCCCTGTCCCCATCGAGGAAAATAATGTTTTCGTCTTCGGGTACGGTCTGCACAAGGGGGTAACTGTACTCGGCAGCCATATTTTAAAATCCTTTCTTTTGATATTATTAATAGAGGGGAGTAAACGTCCACTTTGCCCGCTTACTCCCCGAAAACATTATCGGGCAGTAGCTTTATCGCCCGACCATCCGCAAAGCGCGAAAGTAGTTATCTTTTATCTATTTGGTTGGTGATCAGAAGCCGCCGCAACCGCAACCGTTATTGCCGGTGCCGTACGACGCGGCATAGGGGTTACATGTGATATACGCGGGAACAGGGCACGGGCGGAGCTCGTTGATCAGATACTGATTCTGCTTAGCCTGAGATGCGGCGAGACGCAGGCTGTCGTTTTCCGCACGGAGCGAGTCGATCTTCTCGCGTGTCAGGAAGTCGAGAATAGCACGGCTGTTGGCGTTGGCATTGTCGATGATATCGCGCGAGCTGTTGTGGATCGTGTTGTTGGTATCGCAGAAGCCCCTTTCGGTGAGCCTCTGAGTCTCACAGCAGCAGTCCTTGATAGCGTATCTGGTATCGTTGAAGCCCTGCTGTGTCTGATATCCCAGAGTGCAGATGGCATTGTCAACGCCTCTGAAGTTGCTGTTTATGGTGTTGTTGAGGCTGTTGAACACGTCCGCGAGACCGTAGGTCTGCTGGTCGAGCTTAGATATAAGCGTCTGCTGGTCAACAGCGGCACGAACGTCGGCCTGTGTGGCGCAAGGAGATCCTCCGCCCGAACCGCCGCCGTATCCTCCGCCGAAGCCTCCGGCAAAGCCGCCGCGTCCAAGCGCGAGCAGAAGGATAATAATCCACCAGCCGTTATCGCCGCCGAAGCCGTCGTTTCTGCTTCCGCCGCCGGTTACTGCCGCAATGTCGGCAGGGGTCATTTCAGATGTGGTAAGTGACATTTTGTTTTTGTTTCCTTTCTTTTTTAAAAAATTTATAGCTAACCGTGTGCACCCGGTAAAGCACTATTGTTTGCCCATCATCGCCGTTATTCTATTGGCTATCTGGGAATATTGGTTAAACTGTTGCTGTGTAATTTGCCCCGACGAGAGCAGTCGCTCGACCTCTTTTCGCGGATCGCCGCGGAAGGTCCGCTGAAGCTCACGGGCTTGGTTTATAAGCTCGGTGATGCCGCCGTCATTTGGCATTGGCTGCAAGCCGAAAACGTCGTATAATGGGTTAGGCATTGGTATCGTCCTCCTTTATTGTTTTGCCTGTTCGCGCCGTGGCGGCCATAGTCTCCAGCTTTGCCGTGAGGCCGTCCACGGTCTTTCTCAAGGCGTTGAAGTCCTCAAGACGGGCAAATTCCTTGCCGCAGGTGCAAACGTGCTCTGCGGCCGTTTTGGGGGCATTCTGAGTCCTCTCGGTGAAGTCCAGCACGCGCATCGACGGTACACCTTGCGCATTGACCGATTTGATGTATATGGTCGGCTGGTTCTTATCCCACAGAGTTACGGTGTTGTTGGGGGCTACGGGATAGCTTGTGGCCTCCACCTCTCCCAAGACCCACAGCATATCGTTAACGGGCTGTGTGGGTATCTGTGACGGCATCTGTGGCATCTGCTGATAGGGCGCCTTGAATTGGCTCAGCGCGTCCGGGATAGCACCGTTTTGCTGGGGCGGGTAAAACGCCGGTGGATAATAAGGGTAAGTGTACGCCATTTTTAACCTTCCTTTCTCTCCCAATAGTAAATGGGAATCTCGTCGCCGCTGTCCCACGCGTCATAATAGCACCCACCATCCACGCACACCACATGACCTTCGATGGCGAGGATATATGTGCCGACAGGATGGTCGCGGCAAAAGTCTTTTACTGTGTAGCACTCCGGGCATTCGTCCGGTATCAAGGATCTTCGGAGACCCTTGCGTTTAAGATATGCTCCCCACACGCGATTTGCCGAGGGCATATCACCAAGGCAGAAGCCTTCAAGGGAGAGCTGTGCGTAAGTGGTTTCCCAATCTTGGCGGAGAGCCTTCGACAAGGCCCTTATGACGCAGTCTCCTACCTGCTTTCCCGCGGGGTTGGGGTTGTATTGCCTAAACACAGCGGCCAGATGATCGCGCCGCCTTCTTCAAGGGCCAGCATGATCAAATCGTTGTCATATGAATCAGAGCCGAGGCGCGGATTCACGGGGATGAATTTGTTATCTTTCATGGCTTAATTATATAAAAAAAGGCCGTCGCTTAAAAGCAAGCAAACGGCTGTATTTTGGCTGAATTTCGTACAATTTTCGGTTAAAAAACAAAGGCGGCGGCATTTCTGCCGTCGCCTCGTTTTACAAGTGCTTGAATAGCTTTTCCTGAGCTTTATACACTATAGTTTTGGTCTGCTGTACGGAGAGATAAAACTCCTCGGCAAGGGGCTCGAAGCAAATCCCGTCGAGCAGTCTGCGCTTTATTATAGCGCGGTCGCGCTCGTTGAAGATCCACTCATCGATGAGGGCCTCCCACTGGCTGCGGGAAAGATCGTAAGATTCAGCCCTTTTAGACATTGTGCGCTCCTTAAAAGATCACCGAGCAAAGCCAAGCAGTATTGCTGATAAGCAACAAAGCCGTGGCCACTGCCGCGCAGATCCCAAATATTGTCGCGCGGCGTTCGGCCTTCGCGAGCAGGAACTCATGCGCTACGTAGGGGATGGTTTTCAGCTTCGGCTGGCCTTCGCCGCCGTTGTTTTTACAATTTGTGCAATCCATGTTTTATCCTCCAAATAATAGTTTTAAGCAAACGGGCACAACCGCCGCGCCTATCGTTCCGAGAATTGCGATAAGTGCGCCCAGCTTTGCGTTGATTTTTGCGCTCTCGATTTCGAGCTTGGTTATGCGCTTGTCCTCGATCTCTACGGTGTGACTGCAATCGTTTTTACTCACGTATCTGCCGTCAAAGACGTCCTTGAGGTAAGCCGTGAGTCTCTCGCGCTCTTCTTCCGTCATTCGCTGTGCACCTCGCTTTCGGCCAGCTCTGCGGAATAGCTTCCGGGATAGTGGGCTTTGATTGGCCTGTATTTAGGTATAAATCTGAATATTCCGCGCCGCCGTCCTATCTTTATAACCTCGTATGGATGCCGAAATCCGAACAGGACGGGCGGGAGACGGGTCACAAGGTCAGGAACGTTGCGGATGACTTTAAACGCCTTCAGGCGGGTTTTTACGGCCTTTGGGAGGAAGCCCCACACCACGCGCGGGCATCCAAAGCCGTATCCCCCAACCACAAGCGCATCGCCATAGAGGTACGCCATGTCCTCTGTACAGAGGAGCGCGAGCGCGGCCCCGTGGGAATATCCAACCACGCAGATCTTTCCGATCTGTGAGCCGTAGACGGCGAGGATCTCGCTGACCTGCATCTCGATTTCGTCGCGCACGTCCTTCCACGCCTTGAGAAATCCCCTATGAGCAAACCAAGTCTTGCCGCCGTTCTTGTATGCCCTGCATGGGAAATTGAAGTTACTGCGCCAATCTTCCTTGTCATCGCTGCACTCAAACAGCAGATAGATGGTGTCACCCTCGACCTTCACGGCGTAGTCTGTCCCTGCCTCGGTGTGTGTGTATTCTGCCGAAAGGCATCTTTTGAAAAGATTCAGCATTTTATCACCCCTTAACCGATAGTGATTTCAACATCACCCGTCATCACATAGAAGACACCTTCGTAAGCTGAAAGGCTAAAGCCGCTACCACCTAAACTCTCACTACTCTTGAGATTATCAGCTCCGTAATTAACGGTAAACGGAAAACGGAAGAGAACGAGTGACCCTTTCGGCACTTGGAAATTGTATTCATTCTCCCAAAGGGCTTCATATCCCCCACACACTTGAATTGCTCCGTTATCGTCAACATAAGGAATGACACACTCTGTACCCGTAGCACCGTTTGTGTGTATCGTTAGGCCCCAAGTTTCAATGCCCGAAGATCCACCGCCGCTTGCTTGATACGTCGCATTCTCCGCAAGCCATTCCGTAAAAGCAGGGGGTACAGCTTGCGGAGTCGACCCGAAATCGATAACACGATAGCCGTCCTCTTCCCACAAGCCGTCCTCGCACGCTAAATACGTATTGCCCTGATTGTTGAAAAAGCTCATGCTCCACGATTCGCCGTCCTCATAGTATTCGCCTTCGATTCCGTGCCACTCGTTTTTAGGTTGCATGTCGTCGGTAAAGTTAACAGCGAGTCTGCCTACAAACGGTCTTATCATTTCATTAAAAGCCCATTTTCCGACCACCATGCTGCTTCCGCCGACATTCTGCGTAGGTGTTATTTCACATGCGGTGTCGCCCACAGAGCAAATCAGTGCCTGAACGCCTACGTGCTTGACGTTTGTGAAACCGCTCTGGTCTTCATACGTGAGCGTATAACCGTCTGCTATATTCTCGATAAAGACATCTGTACCTTTAACGACATTTATCGTCTCGTCAAAATTAGTGTGCGTTACAGTTACGGACATTGATATAGGTTCACCGCTACCATCTAACCCCGTATAGTGCACCCTGATGCTGCCAACCAAAGCCCCTTCGTAAATAGTAACGGGCACTGTTTCAATGCTTGCGCCACCGGCGGCCGCCTCGTACGTTCCCGTGACGCCGAGGATTGTTTCGCCCTTCTTGATTTTTGAAGCCTTGAGCGAACCGCCCGAGAAGGCTAAATTTACCCTGCCTTGGGCATCATAGGAGGGAGCGGGGGCAATATATGCCGGAGAAATATTTCCGTTGGCATCCGAGGTGACGTTTACGGTCTTTTCGGGCTCCGTGACAAACGTCGGTGACGAGTCTGCGGCGACGTATATATCGCCGGTTGCATAAGTTCCGGCACCGATAGCCAATCTCTTCACGGCTCCCGGAGTGACCGTCTTGCCCGCCTCGATGGGGAGCTGGAGGGTTTCGGTCTGTGTTCCGGCGTTAACGTATCCCGCGCCCTGAACTGATTTTGCTGTGATTTTTCCTGTGCTCTGATCAATAGTGACCGTCGGAGTGGCTCTCGACACGGTTGGTATGGCCGTGACCGTGACCTTGGACAGTCCGTCGTAGCCGGGATCGGCGATCACGATTTCTTCTGCGCTTCCCGGGTTTACTGTTTTGTCCTGAAGCAACACAGAGGTGCTTTCTGCGGCCTCATATGCCGGGTTTTCTTCGACCCGTATATAAAAGTGGCGAGATGCAAGCGTGAGTCCATCGGAGGTTACCTCGATCGTCGCCTCACTTTGGCCTACCTCCTCGGTCATTCTTAAAGGGATCCCAATACTGATAATGTTTGTCGGTGCTCCAGTTTGGGTGATGGTTCTTTTTATCTTGATTCCCTTGCTGTTAATAGTAGCGAGGGCTACGGTTGCAGCGGTTGGAATTAAAAATTCTGCACCATTGTCAAACAAATGAAATTCTGCCACTCGCCCGGTTTCTCCTTGCCTGATATACATTATAGGCGGAAAAGTGGGCGTGGAAAAATCCAGATGTATAATTTTTGTTAAATTCATTTTTTCTCCTTTGCGTAAAACCGCACTATAGTAGTTATAATATCGTCGCTATGTTCGCCGAGCTCAAAAGAAACCGGCTGCTCGTTGAGGATGTTTTTTATTATGTGCGTACATTTTAGATCCGCGGAAATTTTGCGAAAAGGTATTTCTGCGTTTACCACATCACCGTAATTGATTCCGTATATGCCCGTAGAACTTCTTATATATCTGCTCAGATCCACTGCTTTGACCGAAAATACAGTTTTGGGGAGCGCATAATCGCTTTTATGTGCCTCAAAATACTGCGACGCGATTTCTTCTAAAAGTGAGTACTGATTTGCCGACGAAATAGATGCAATACGCTCGTCAAACTCGGATTGAAAGTTAATCGCCTCCACTTTTATGGGAAATCCTGCTTCTTTCGGAGATATGGCAGAAATAATCGGGTCCCCCGTTCCGGAAAGATCGAAATATCTTGACGAGTGATACCCGTACTTATACCATTTATAAGTTGTTGTCAAGGTGTAATTGTCGGCGGCAGGTGTGACGTGAAACATCGTCCAACCGGTTTGAGACATGTGAAAGCTTTCGGCGTTTCGTTCGGATACATAGCACACGTTGGTAAAATACCCCCTCACGTCTCTCAAGCGGTAAACGTGGTATGTTTTTGTATCCGGGTTATAAAACTCAGTAGGCTTTTTAGGATATTCCAGCGCGATGTTTTCAACCACCATTGTTGGAGTGGAAACATTCCCGCCTACGCCATTATACGTGGCGATGGTTTCAGGTATTTTATAAATCGATCCAAATTCTATATCTGATCTTGGAAGTTCGATTTCCTCTATCGCCAGGCTGGCGTCTGCCGGTTCGTTGATTTCAAGCCAGTCGCTGACTTCTTCGGTTTTTGAGTAATAGGGCAGAATTGCTTGATACTCACTGCCGAAAATATTTTCTTTGACCTCGTAATCGGTCAAATTGACACCATACCTTATGGCCGCATTGCTTCGGTTTGTTGCCAGATCGGACCTCCAAACGAGGCGATGGCCTTGCACATACACGTCGCCGCCGTACGTTTTGAGGAATCCCCACTGCTGGTTGAAAATTGCTTCGCGCAAACTGACGGGCTCCGCTGGTATGCTGTATTCTCCCCTAATATTCGCGGCCGTTTCTTCATCTTCCACCACAAACTCGACGATTTCGTCCATTTCCATCGTGGTGTCGACCGCAATATTTTGATTTAAAAGGTCGCAGGCTTGCTTCGCGTTCGATGCTATCCAAGATCCGGCACCAATTCCGCCGTGCGGACCCGGTGTCACGATTAAAAAATTAGCATTATACGTAATATGGTGCGCTTTTAAGGTAATGGTTGCGCCCATATTTTTAGTTACGGAATAAACGCGGAAAGGTTCGGGATCGTTGCCGCCACGTCGCACGTAAATATCAAGCCCGCAAATTAGTTCCGATGCGAGTCGCCCTGTTTCGGGATACGTTAACGTCAAATCGCACAGACCGTTTGCCCCTTCTTCAACGGTACAGGACATAGTTTCCGCCAGATATTGTTGCGATACGGCACTGTTTAAAAAATACGGAATCATAGTTCGTACCACCTTGGGGAAATCTCAATTTTTGGGAAATTGGAAACGAGCGTTGCTTCGAGTCCCGGTACTTTCAAAACTCCGTTGAAATATATTTCGTGCTCTCCCGGAGACAGCTTTATAGGGGTTTCGGACATCCTGAACGAAAAATATTTTTCATACTGCGAGAACTCTGGCGGCGAATAGGCGATGCGTAAAGCCGCGTCATAGTAAAAATACCCCCCGTTTGCCTGTTGCAACGGCTGACCGTTGAGCCCCATTATAACAAACATATCTAAGCCGTCGATATACATCGCTCCGACAAATGCGCCGTTGGATTCAAACAGCGGCAAAGGGTTTGTATAATGGATTTTGAAAAGCGGGAACACATCGGTCTGGCAGGGATTGAGGACGGTTTGCCTGATTCGCTGGTCTCCGACAAGCTGAATTTCGTTTCCCTCGTCATGGAGGTATCGCCTTGGCTCGCAGCTTAAACGAATTGTGAAGGGTGCCAGCCTGTTAATGCGGTCAATTATCTCGCCCGCGTTAACGATTCGAGCATTCAAAAAGTGGTCGGGATCGCCGCTGGTGACTATTTTTCGGTATCCCAAAGACCCGAACAGCCACTGATAAATCTCGGTCATTGATTTTTGCACAAGTTCGTGCGAGTAAACGTATGCCGCGACGGTGCCCTCGCGGTTATTAAATGATCCGTCGGGGAAAACGAGCTCGCCGTCTTTGCCCGGCACCGAAACCACCTCGACTTTGGGCTGAAGAGCAGAGAGTTCCAACGGCCCTTGCAAGCGGATGCCGAGTGAGCTTGCGCTCACTCCGTCAATCCACAAATCATTAATAGGAGTAACCATATGCCGCCATCCTTCCTTGGAATATTTTTTGCATTTCCATCGCCACCGATTCCGCGATCTCCTCTGCGGAGGAGCTTGAGCCGCCTACGTTCACGGTCACGGAGATGTCGCCGTAAGACCCTGCCGACGGGCGCGAGGTGGCAGCATTGCCATAAGATGCCGTGGTAATCTCTGCGGAAAGGTTTCCGCTCATTGTACCAAGAGACCCTTCCATGTCGCGGGCGACCTTGTCCATCTCCTCGGTAAATCCTTCACCGATTCCGAGCGCGAGATTTTTACCGATCTCTTCCTTGAACACCTTCGAGGGGGAGTGGATTCCGAACAGGCCCTTAATGCCGTCGATGATGCCTCCGAAGAATCCGGTTATCTGATCCCACAGCCACGTTGCCATGGAAACGATGCCGTCCCAGAAGCCCTTGACGAGCTCAATTCCGATGTTGAAGACAGCCGCGATCAGCTCGACCACAAGCTGGGGAAGGGCTTCTATGATCTTTTGCACCATGACGGGAATTGCATCGATAATAATAGCCACCCATTCGTCGAGGTGCTCCAGCTGAGTATAAATCAGTGATAACGCCGTATCTAACAGGACCGGCAACAATTCAGATACAAGCCCCGGCAACATCTCGACAAGACGGCTCACAAACGTCGGCAACATCTCTGCGATGCCCGTAAGGACGCGCTCTACCACCGGCAGAACGTTTTCGGCGGCGGCGTTGAAGCTCTCGAAGAACTGATCCATTGCGGCATCCATTGCCTCGCCGCCCTGACCAAAGGATACAACGAGATTGTCCCACGATGCCTTAAGGGTGTTTAAGCTTCCCTCAACGGTCGAGGCCGCCTCTGCCTGTGTCGCACCGGCGATGCCCATTTTTTGCTGAACAACGTCGATGGCTTCTACGATATCCGCGAAGCTGTCCGCGCTGTAGTCAGCGGTTTTTCCTAAAGATTTTTGGTACTCCTCGGCATCTTTGAGGAGTCGCTCAAGCTCGGTCTTGGTTCCTCCGTAGCCCAGCTTGAGGTTATCAAGCATTTGATAGTTGCCGCGAGCCAAGCTCTGGTACGTTCCGACGATAGAGTCGATGGACGTACCCATTTTGTTGGCGTTGTCGCTCATGGCGATCATTGCCTTGTTTGCGGCATCTGCGGCCGCATTGGTATCGCCGTCCAAGGATTGGATCAGCGACGCGGAGAATGCGGTAACGTTCTCCATATAGGCGTTTTTGGACATTCCGGCGGTCTTGTAAGCCTCGTCCGCGTATTGCTTCAGTTTATCGGACGCGGAACCGAACAGGGTGTCTACGCCGCCCGCAAGCTGTTCGTACTGACCGTAAGCCTTGACGGACGAAGCGGCAAACTCGGCCACAGCTTGCGCCGCCTTCACGTACGCCGCGCCAATGGCGGCCGCACCTGCAACGCCGGCAACCTTCAGACCGTCGAGCGAGAGCTTTGCCTTTTTAACGCCGTCATCAACGCCGCTGGAATCGACGCCGATTTTTACGAATAGTTCAAATAGGTTCATTCTGTGATTCACCTCTCACGGCAGAAAACACAGATTCCATTCGCGCGTAGATCTGCTCCGGTGTCCGTGTTTCGGGCGGCGGCGGGTCGAGGATGTCGGCCAACCGTTGCTTGATATAAGACCCTCCCGAATACTTGGCAGTATTTTCGGCGATACACCGAGCACATTCCGCGAAATAAAGTGTCGTCTGCTTTTTCTTAAAAAGGGCTACGCAAGTGTTTTTCACGTAGCCCCAACCGAACAATTTGAACTTTTCCAGATCGATGGCCGCGAGGGCATCCTGAACGATCAGGACGCCAACGCCATCAACGAGGTAAAAAAATCGATTACCTGCTTATTAGTGAGCACCTTTCCCAACGTGACGATCACGCTCGGTGCAGTCTCGCCTTTGTCAAGCACCCACATTTTTGCGAGAAGGTCGCCCGTCTCTTCGGGGTACTCCTTGCAAATGCGTTTCAGCATTGCTTTGAAGTTCTTCTTGCCCTGCTCCTTGATATCGGTGCCCTCATCGCGGATCTTCCGAAGTTCAAGCAGCTTGGTGTTTTTGAGGAAAGCGGATACGTCCTCGGCGAAATCGTAGAGGAAAGGCAGAAGCACCTTGTCCTCGCATTCAAATATAAATCTCATTTTTTACCTCCTATGAGAAAAGTCTTATTGTTAAAATTTACTGAACCGAGCCGATGTAGAACTCCATGGGCACGTCACCCTGTGCGCCGATGGAATAATGGCCGGTAAGTGTTACAGCGATCTGACCCTTGCCGCTCTTGGAAGTGGTAAGCGAAAGGCCGCCTGTGGACAGCGCGTTTTTAAGGCAAATTGCCGCGAAACCGCCGTTGGAGAGATCGCCGACCCACCAGATATCAGAGAAATTGGATGCGGCGAGATTCATCGAGGGCTTGATCGCGCCCGATGCATTGTCTGTCTCGGTCGCGCCCAGTGCCAGCTTTATGGTCTGCTCGGTCACGCTCAGGGCTGTAAAGCCGAGAGTGCAGGTGTAGCTTGCGACCCGCTTGAGCTCCATGGTGTTGTTGGGGCAGTTGTCAATGTCCTCGCCCCAATCGGTAAACTCAGGAGTGCAGACAGGATTGATTCCCCCCGTGGTGGCGCACACAATGGCACCGTCAACCAGAGTCGGGTTCTTGGGATCAAAGGTTCTGAGAATCACGCCCGCTTCGACCTGAAGCTCGTTAAATGTATTCTCGGAAATTTTGGAAAATCTTCCCATTGATAGGGTCTCCTTTCTAAATCGCGGTAAAGTATTCAACCGCGATATTAAGATATTTACGTTTTACGGTTCTGTCCTCGTCGGCGAGGGTCTGCGCGAAGGGAGAGCCCCTCTTGATCCAAATTTTCCCACCGTCAACAGGGAGGATCACGCCACCGTATCCTATATGCTCAGCGATCTCGTCGGCCTTCAGAGTGACCGTCTTAAGGGCTGAGTGACCGTCCGCGTCCTTATCCCATATGTTTGCTGACATCGCCACTTCGTTGCCGAAATTATCCTCGACAAGCTGATAGGTGATATATGGGAAGGCCACACCGACGGGGAGGCTGTTCTCCTCGTATGCGGGAATGTTGAAACCGCTCCAAAAGTTGCGGATAACCTCTGCCTTTGTCATTTGGGGAGCTCCGTTCTGACCGCCGAGGCAAAGCATGCCTGATAGGTCGCCGCCTCCGGCGTGGTATTCTCGCGCGGGTCTGCCGTGATACGATAGATCGCACCGGTGTTCACGTCCTGAAGGTAATCGTTATACCTTACAGGCGTATCTATGGGGAAGCTGGCCGTATACACGGTGCGCAACGCCTGTGCCTCTGCTTGCCGTATTTCTGCGGCCGAGCCGAGGTCGAAGGAGGCTTGCACAATGGCACCGTCTTCCCAAGTGGTTACGGTGCCGCCGAAGCCATCATCGACCGTCTTGCGGTTCTTGAGGATGTATTTGTCGAATGCGTCAAAGAAAAAACTCATAAAACGTTGAACCTCCTAAGCTTGTTCAGCCGCTTGGCGAATACCTTCTGCCAAGTCAACGGCGCGCCGCTCGAATCGGTGGCGCGGGTATACGAATACCCGTTAGGATAGCTTTCCGAAGCGTAGGGGGAGGGCTTCGCCGCTCCGCTTGTCTCGTATGCCTTGATTTCATCGGCAAGGGCAATGACGTTAGGAGGAACCGCCATCGCCCAGACCGCGCCTACGAACGTCTCGTCGGTCAATACAGCCGTAGGATACTGATACACACCGTCATTGAAGGTGCTGCCGACGATTCTGAAGTATTGTCCGTCTTTGAGAAAATCGAGCGGCGCGATAGATCCACCGCTGATTATAAACTCCCCTCGATGAATCCCGTTGGGGGCGAGGAAGTAATTGCGAATCTCCGCACAAAGTTCGGTAAGCATTTACGCGCCGCCTTTCTGTCAGTTTTGTTGATTAACCCGCGACGAGAACAGCTGCGAGATCGGCATCGAGGGTCTTTACGCCACAGAGGATGTCGATGGATACGATATCGGTCTTGTGAGTGATGTCGTAATCGTAGACAACACGCAGACCGAAGCCGTCATAGTTCACGATAGCGGCCTTTGCTGCGCCGTTGGGAAGAGCAAGAGGACGGGTGACCAGTGCGAATGCGTTCTTGTGGAATGCAACGCCTGCAACGCCAGCGGTGTCGGCGTTCTGGTCAACGTAGAAGTCCATGCCGAACTTTCTGCCGAGGGAAGCCTCACGAAGCGCGGTGCCTTCGTCGCCCACCTTCTCAGCGGAAACGAAGAGATCGGTCTTGAGCAGATCAGCTTCGGTGTCGGCACCGTAAACAAATCTTCTCTCTGTGAGGGGAGCAGCAGATGCGGTGAGATACTTGCGGAGCTCTACCACGTCATTCTGCGCATCACCGGTAGCAGTCACCTTGTTAGTGACGCCGGAAGCGAGGCCGAGCAGGTAAAGATCGATCTTATCCTGCACCGCCTGCATGGCGGGTACAAGGAGCTGCGCAGAAAAGTCCTCAATATCAAGGGTCATCTGCTCGGAGGTAACCTCAAAGGATACGTCAATGTGCTTATCGAGGGTGACGGTTGCGCTATCTTCGGTGGCATCCTGAATGTCGATGGCGTCGGTGAATTCCTTTGCAGTGAAGGTTGCGGGCTTGCGGATAGTGATGGTGTCACCTACGCCAGCCGCGAAGTCGTTGGAATAGTCTCTGTGTACGAGGTTTGCCATGACAGCATTGTTGCGAAGAACCATCAGGGCCTCGCGAGCGATTACCTCGGGAGTAAGAATAGTGTTTGCCATGATTTAAAATCCTTTCTTATTTTGATTTTCGTGCGGCAATGTAGTCCTTCATGGACAAGCTGCCCAGATCCACATCGCCGCTGTTGGATTTGGGAGGTGTAGCCACGTCCGCGCCGCGGGTCGTGGTCTTCTCAATAAAGTCGGAAAAATCGGCCTTTATCGCCTCGCGGTGCTTGTCCGCATCCTTGATCTTTCCGCTGTCGTCGAGGTCTACGCCGTCAATGTCGGTGACCTTGAGGATCAAGTCGAATCTCTTCTCGCTGATCCCTGCCTCCTTGAGGAGGCCACGGTATGCCTCAACCTTTGCCGCTCTCGTTTCTTTGGCGGCCTGTGCGGTCTTGTACTCTGCAAAATCCGAGTGCTCTTTCTCGTATTTGGTTTTCCAATCGCCGCCGGATTTCTTAAGATCGTCCAGCTCTTTCTGCACAGCCGGGAGCTTGCCCGCGTCCTCTTTGAAGGTGTCGCGCTCCGACTTGAGCGCATCCACGGTCTCGGCGTGTGCGTCTATGATCTGCTCGATCTTTTCTTCCTCGATGCCCATTGCCTTGAGCATTTTACGTGTGAGTGCCATATTTAATCGCTCCTTTGCCTCGTCGGGGGGTACTTTCCCCGCTAACGATTTTTAATTTCGATTAATTTTAGCAAAAAATAAAGGTGCACTACTGCCCACTTTCGCAGAGAAAAACAAAAAAGCACCCCAAAAGGGTGCTTTTCAGCTTTTAATTTATGCGTTTTCCATAGCGGCCTTCATCAAAGCCTCGTATTCTGACTTGTGATCGGTGGCCGCAGGGCGAAGATAGGGGCGAGGCGGCATCTTCACGGTGCCAAGCTCAACGTACGGAGCATACTCCACGTTCGTGCCGATGTAAACGGCATCCTTTTCGGTCGCAAACGTGATGCTGTTGCGGAGCCGTCCTGTGTCGACCGCTTTTTGCCGTGTTATCTCTTTTTTCGCGTGACCCTCGGCTGTCATACCGATGGCGGTCAAGCCGTTTTCGATGGCTTTTTCCATTGCCGCGAGGAACTCTTTGGAGTTGTCTTTGAATGTGATGCTCATTTCTTTTTCCTCTTGAAATATTCTTCAATGATGGTCAGCACATCTTTGTCAATCTTGTCTGTATTGCCCATAAAATAGGAAGAAATGTTTTCTGCTGTTGCTTCTGTTGCCCTTGGAAGGTTTGGCATACCTCTATCTCTTGCGTAGAAAGAAATAGACCTTGATTTAATCAAAATATCATCCGTTGCGCCCAAAGACTTTGACAAAGACCAACTGCCATCGTGATCTATTGCGTGGGCAAGTTCGTGGAATACAATACCCTCATACGAAGATTCTGCATTGTACTTTATGCCATATTTCCGGATTGTCCTTTCGTCTGCCCTTGCAATCGAATCGGCAAATTGTGACAAACTTCCCTTTTTCTTTAGGTAGAGTGTTTTTGTCTTTGGGTCGTATTGTGCATAAGCATTTCCCTTTATGCCACCAAACTCAATATTTAGTCCGTCAATCTTTCCGTATTTGGTCTCAACTCGTTTTACCGCTTTGACTGTCTTTCTGTAAAAATCAGCATTGACACCGGAAACATCACCAAACTTTGCAGAAATGTTTTCGGAAACATATTTACCAAGTTGCGCCCTTGTCATATTTTCAAAATCGGGTTCGCTTGATTGTTGTTTCCTTGCGAAATATTCTTCTCTTCGTCTACGGATTCTTTCTTGATTTTCTGCCTTTTCAGTAGCCTTTTGCACTTGCGCCTTATTAAAGCCTATCACCCTCGCCGCCGTGGTGCACCTACAGTTATACACGTTGGCGGGATGCGCTTCGGGGTCGCCGGGGAACATAATGTCGCCGAGCTCGCTCTCGAAGGGCTTGTCTACGTCGGCGAGCTGACCGTCGAGGAGACGGTGAGCATGGCGGGTACGCATATCAATGGCGGCGATCCACTCGCGCTGGAGCTGTATGCCGTTTTTGGTGGCATATTCATACTGACTCTGCCGCCCTGCACACTCCGCACCCGTGGTGGCGGTTCGTGCGTTACGAATCGCGGATGCCTTGTTCATTTCGGGTATCTTCTTTGCCAGCCGCTTGGCGATATTGGGGATGCTCTCGCCCTGCAGTATGCCCTGCGTGATGGCGGCATTCACCTTCTGCGTGTTCCAGCGCACGTCTTTTTTGCCGTCGATATACTTGTACGGCAAAAGGGTGTCATTGGTTTTCGCAAGGTTTTTGACCGTGTTGGCGTCGGCCATCGTGAATGAATAGCCTCCGACCTGCGATGCTATGTCCTCCCCTGCACCGTTGTAATTCAGCGCGTAGATCTCGGGGAGCTGATCGTTTATGTACGCGGCGGCGATCTCGTTAACGTGCGACATCGCCTCGGCGTACTGCTGCTTGAATTGGTCGAACCGCTTGCCGTAGGCTATTTTGTTCTTGACCCATTTTTGATATTCGTCCTCGGAGAGCTTGCCCGCCTTGACGAGCTTCAGCTTACGGTCTCCCTCTGCGATAAACGCGTCGAAATAGGCCTCGGCCTTTTTCTTCATGTCGACCTGCGCCTCGGCATAAATGGCAGAGATCCGCTTCTCCATCTGCTCAAGGAGCTTGTCTGTTTGGTTGTGGGATTTATCTGCCATTTATATGCCCCTCCGTTTTTATCCTTCGTACGCCACACCGTAACCGTTAAAAGGATGTTCTGTGATTATCATATTAACCTCCTGTGATTTCGGGGTAATCTTCGATTGCTCTTATTTGATACTTGCTCCAATTTGTAGCAGACTTATATGCCTCTACTCCATCAGTACCATCATCCAATGTTCTTGGCACATAGATATATCCCTTGCCGCTTGCGATCGGTGTACTCACAAGAACCGATGTGCCACCGCATGTAACAACGCCCTTTGTATACCGTAAAATCAGCGTGGTCAATTTTGAATTAGCAGTAAAAGAATAATTCGCAATCGACTCAACAGAAGGCAAATCGACGGATTCCAAAGCATAGCAATAACGCATCGAATACTGTCCAAGTGCGGTTGCTTTCGGGATATTGACGTTTGCAAGTTTTCCGCACGATGCGGCAAAGTACGTTCCTGTTGAGCCCGTCAATTCGGGCAAATCTAAGGTCACTAAATTATCGCAATTTCGGAAATTATATGTGCCAATGCTTGTAACAGCAGGTAGTCTAACGGTTTCGAGTGAGGTTTTTCCGTCGAATGTATAGTTATTAAGGGATGTCACGACACCTTCCGTATCAATTACCTCTGTCAAGGTGTTAGTCAAAAAATCTATTACCGAACCGCCTCCACCGCCCGTCGCCGTGATAATAATATCTCGGTCGCAGTATTTCCCCGCAGTGGGAAGACGGACGGATTTGCCGCCCTCTACTGTAATGTTATGGCTCATACGTCCTCGACCTCCCCGTTATAGACTGGAAGATTAGAAATCGCCGCATCGATCATAGCTTGGACTTGGGATTTGGTTAGGATCTCCTCGGCGTTCGGGTCATCTTGCCCTGTGCCACCAACCTTCAAGCCGCCTGCGAACCATCCGAGGCCGTTCCAATCAAGGGTGTGGGCGTTGGAGCGGTTGCCGTCGCTTGTGCCGTTGCCCACGATGTGTGCGTATTTGGCACGACTGCCCGGCGTATCAGCATTGTATTCGGGGTCTGTAACATTAAACTCGCCCTGAACGTGCTGGCTGCGCCCAACTGCGTGGGAGGAGTAGCCCTCTGCGTGGGAGTAGCCACCCTCTGCGTGGGAGGAGTAGCCCTCTGCGTGGGAGGAGTCACCCGTGGCTTTATTTAACGGATGATTAAACACCTCGGCAGATGCCCCCGTCCCTGCTTTGCCAATGGGTTTTAACGATGCCCACTTGCCTTTATATTGCCAAATAACGTATTCAAGCAACAAGCGAAAAGAGTTATCCCTCGGGTCGTCAAGAATATCAAATATTACTCCGTTATATTGGAACCCCAAAGCCCCTAAAAGGACAGATGCGGGATACCAACCGCTCGGAACGGACAATGCCATAGAAAGCATATCGTCAACATATCCGTATACTTCTCCGTCCGAAAGATTATAGTACACGTTACCTTGTGATTGATCTAAATTCGTTGCGGGTTCTCCAACTTCGGGTAATGTTTCTACACAGTAACAAGTGTAAGTGTTCTGCACATATTGGTTAAAAACAAGGGTACCCGTCAACAACCGATAAAACGAATCCTCGTCAATATTCTCGGTGGGAAGCTCGGTGACATCGATTATCGCCGCACCACCGCCCCCCGAACCGCCTTTTCCGTCCATCACATCGAAGGTCTTTTCTCCGTCGGCATCGGTGATCGTCACACGATGCCCGCCGTCGATATCTTCGACGGAGACGATGGGGGAGATGCCGTCTTTGCCGTCAGCACCGTTTGCGCCGTCTTTACCGTTAGCACCCGCCGCGCCTGTGTCTCCTTTATCGCCCTTGTCGCCTTTCTCACCTTGCGCTCCAGCATCGCCTTTGTCACCCTTCTCGCCCTTTATGTTCACGGGTGTGGGGTTGGGGAGATCCTTGTCATTTGTCCAAGAGATAACGCCGTCGGCAGATACGTCGGGGATGAAGGTTGCGCCGTCCTCGCCGATGTTGATAACCTTCGCACCGAGGTTGCCCGAAAGGGGAGATGCCTTATTCGGGAGCGCGCCGCTCATCTTCGGCAGGGTTGTGACTGTGCCTTTAAGCTCATTTGCCATGTTACAGCACCACCTTTGATGCGGAGGGCTCGACCTCAAGGGCGCCGAGCCCAAGGCCGACAACGTCGCCGCTCAGGAATTTCACTCGCACCTTAATGTCAACCTTGCCGCGGAACATAAAGGTTTCGTGCTGTGTGAGGGGTATATAATAGACCCCGTCTGTGTCCTCATAGTACACATCGCCGCCCTTATAGGTCTTGCGAATGCCGCCGATGAGCACCTCAATGTCGCTCACCTCATCGGGTGTGAGCTCCGATCCGTCATCGTGAACCAGCTCGATGGGGAGTCTATACTGATCGCCCTGCATCATATCTCTTCTGCCCCTTCCTCGTTTTCGTTTTCGTTTTCGCCGTTGTCACCGTCAAAGCGAGTGGCCTCGTCCTCAATCTTACGCCTCTGTATCTCGTCAAACTTGTCGCCGTCGCCGAGGATCGTCAATATGCGCTCGGTGATGTACTCGTCATCGAGGTAGTCCCCTGCCGCCGTGAGAATGGTGATCTCCTCCTCACGGTTAACGATCTGTGAGCGCGTGAACGTGACGGTCTGATCCTCAATGCCCGCGACAGCGAGGACGCCCTCAATGAAATCGAGCACGTGCATCTCAAACTCGTCGGTCTTTGCGTTCAGAGGCTCGTATGCCGATTCAATCTGCGTTGCGGTAATGTTGCCCGCGGAGATCTGCGCTGTGTTCAAAGCCATTGCGTCATCGTACATATCGTCGCGGAGGAGCTTGAGGTAAGTCTCTCGGCTTTGGTACGGCACGTCAAGGGTGTGAGCCGTTGCCCGCGCGCCATCGTCGCCGTCGACAACAGCGGCGCGGATGGTCTTCATGCGCTCAATAAATTTGGCGAGATCGAGGTCGGTCATTCCGCCCGCGTTTTCGAGAGTCCAGTAAATCATGGACGCATCGTCGAGGTCGTTGGCAAAGCCCGATTTTATGAGGTCATAGCAGTCAATGTTCTCGCGCAAGCCCACAAGCTCGCTCTGATGCGCGTCATTTGCCCACAGAGGCACGATCGGAAATGTGGGATAGTTTTCCCCACCGAAGATCTCCTCGCCGTCTACGGCGGTATAAATGACCTTCTGCTTGTATGCTCGCTTGGCGGTGCGCTCCTTCAGCTTGCTTTCGCCCTTCGGCTTGATAAAATCGGCGTATCCGTCCTCCTCGTAGAGGGTCGCGCGGAGGGGCTTCGTGTCATCGATCTGCCAAAAGCGGATGCCCGCCCGAAGCGAGCCGTTCTCCTCATCGTAGAGGGGCACGAACTCGGTCAGCTTGAAGATCTGAACACGGTCGAGATTGTAAAAGCCGAAGCACACGCCCTGTATCAGCGCGGATTTGCCCGCCTTGCGAAGGGATGCGTCAAAATCCTTGCCCAGCTTATCCTTGACGGCGGAGTCTTCAAAGGTCGCACCGTTGCCGAGAAGGTAAGAGGCCTGTTGCGTGACAAAACGGTTGAAGAAGTTGGACGCACACTTATGATTCGCGGTCCAGTTATCGGGCACTGCGTTGCCCTGAAGGTCGTACAGGAGCTTGCGATAGCGCGTGATCGTTACGTTGCGCTGTTTGACATACTCCTCTGCATCTGCGGCGGTGCGGTAGTCCTCACCCGCCTTGTGATCGTTGATGGCGGCAATAATAAATTCGGGCAGCTTGCCGCCGCGTACCGCCTCGATAAGGTCCTGATAGGTTTTCAAATCGTCACCTCGTTATCGGCCCATCCAGATGGGCGTGTATTTTGAATTTTCGTCATCGTTTTTACTCCACAGAGCGCGGATCAGCGACGCACAGGAGTCGGGCGCGTCATCGTGCTCGGCGTTTTCGTTGTAGTCGCAGATCTGGTCGATGTATTCGGGATCGGTGCCCGTCACAAACACCACGTTTTTCCACTCGGCCTTGAGGTATGTGGTGATCTTGAGGTATTTATTCATGTTTTCGTGGTATTTCTTGACCCTCTCGCCCTTTGAGCGGAGGTCTTTGGCGAGGTAGCCCTTGTCGCCGTTATCCTCGCAGTGTATGCGCCCGGCATTGAAGGCCGCGCGGAGCTTTATGATCTCCTCCTCCACGTCATCCACGTGCTTGCGCCACAACCGCCCGTACACGTAGTACGTGCCGTCGGCCTTTCGGCAGACGGTAAACGCGGTATAGTCCTCGCCGCCATAGGCCGCGTCGACATGGCAGTCGCCCTGCTCCACAAGTGCGGGATCGCCATCGGTGCGCGGCGACGAAAATATAACGTCTTCGCCCGCTACGTGGCGTAGCTCGTAGTTTGCCGCAAACAGCGAAGGAATCATCTTCTCGCGGATCTCGGCAAGCTCATCGGCAGAGATCAGCCCGGTGGAATAGCAGTCACACTTTTCGGGGTTCGGCATAAGCGAAAACGCATCGTCCTTGTGCCACGGCGTGCCGGTGTTATAAATGCGGCCGCCGCGGTTGACGATGTTGCGGAGCTCTTGGTATATGAGCTTGGTGCGATCTCGCTCTGCCTTTGATATGCGGTCCTGTACGTTGACGATATCGTCGGTGAATATGCGGTCGAAGTGTTTACCCGTGAGAGAACCGCCCATACCGAGACCGACGAGCTGGGACGTGCCTCGGATGTCTCTGCATAGGTTGGTATTGATCTCGTTGGCCGTGGAGGTGGTCAGCTTAAGGTCAACGCCGTAGATGGCGTGAACGAATGCCCTCATTTGGGGGCTTTCAAGGATCTTTTTGACCTGCGCCACCACTTCCTTGATGTCGTTGTCGGTTTTACGCATAAACAACGTCTTGAGCCCCGGCAAAAGCACGATTATAAGAGCCAGCGCAAGGGATACGCAGGTGGTCTTATAAGATCCTCGGTGCGCTTGAAGGGTCTTGTCCTCGGTGCCGCGTACCATGTCGATGATCCACGTGTTGTGCAGGTCGGTCAGCTTGGTAAATCCGAGCTTATGCCCTAACTTATAAGGCACTCGACAAAGGTAGGACACCGCATCACGGCGCGTCATCATCCTCCAGCACCATCCTCTCGACCTCATCAATCACGTCGGGATCAACGTCAGCAACCACGACCTTGTCCACGGGCTTCTGGCCTGCTGTGTCGCGCACGAACTCCATGGCCTTGATATCACCCCTCATGGCCTTTTCAAAAGCCGTCAGCGCGAGAATTTCCGCGCCTGTGAGCTTGGCAAGCTTGCCGTCATCCTGTTCCACAGACCTTTTCTGCTCAAGCAAAATTTCAAGGCAGTCGCGGAGCATCCTTTTGTCGCGCTTGGCTTTCGCCGCTGCGGCCGCGCCTTTCTTGCCGTTGCGGGAGGCAGCCTCCCGATCCTGATCCGACGTAAACTTGATTAAATTTTTTTCGTTGGACATAGTTATACCCTCCCATTTTTTAAAATTTTACCAAAAAAGCAGGTCGCACTACTGCCCACTTTTGGCACAGCAATGCGACCTACCGTTGGTCAGGGCTCGATATTGAGTCCCCTTTCTTCGCAGAACATCTTACGCGCCATTTTAAGCCACTTATAGACGGTTCTCTCGGCGGCAGGGCATTCTACTGCAAACCGCCTCACTCGCGCGCTCACAGCCCCTCTACGGAGCGCGTAGCGGCCATCAGCGACGTACACAAACCTGAGCGCGTTGATCACCTCGGTGCGTCCGCCGCTTTTAAGCCTTTCGATGACCCTGTTTACGGCTTCAACGTCTTCAAGCAGAGGCCTCCGCGCGGAAACCTCTGCCTCACTGTGTTGCGCTTTTGCGATAATATCCAGCTCAAGCGCGGCGCGGGTTGGGCAACCCAACCGAAAGTACGTCACAAAAGCATGCGTGACGTAATCCATGTAATGTTCTTTCTTCGCCAAGCTAAATCCTCACTCAGAGCTTTTCGACGAATTCATCGGGGTAACCGCTTTTGAAGATCTTCGCGATCTGCTCATCGATCCAAGCGTCTTGCTCTTCTTTGCTCTTAAACGCGGAGACGGTCTTGTATAACCGCTTCCACGTTCCAAGCCAAGACAGGCACCTCATCTCGCCGTGTCCATGGGCGATATTACCCGCGATGCATCCGAGCTTCAGCCAAACTTTTTGCATCTCGGCTTCTTCTCGGTCTACGAGGCGGTTAACTTCCTCGTTCAGCTGCTTGGTGTACTCGGCCTGTAACATATTGCGTATGGCTTCCTTTTCGCGTGGAGGAAGTCGAAACCACGAGCGCGGGACTTTGACGTTCATCTCTGCACCTTTCCGAGCTTATCAGCCCATTTTTCTGTATAGAATGCGTAATAGCTTGTGCCGGTTCTTGCGCGATAGCCCTTGAAGCACCCTGACCAAATAAGGGAAGGGAGTCCGATCACGGGCAGATAAAACCAACCAAGAATTTTGCTTTGCACTGTATGCCCATATTCGTGTTTGAGAAGTTTCATACTCCAATTTGCCGGAACGAATATGTATTTTCCGAGCGACAGCCCGCCCTTGAAATGCCACTTATAAACTTTCGCATCGCTATATGCACACCAATACTCCGCGCGGCTGACGGCCTTTATAATCGCTCCAAGGATAAGCTGTGGAGCTTGCCAAAGGGTTTTAATCATTTCTGCACCTCGCATTCCTTTCTCATAACAGCATCAACATAGCAGAGGATATCATCGGGGCCTCTGCGACCAAAACTTACCGCTATGTAGATAAGCAGAAACAGCCGAAAATAAGAGAGCTTGCCCTTATATCGATCAACGATGTCGAGGTAGGGCTTAATCTCAAGCCTATGGCAACCCTTGAGTCCTGTTTTTATGAGAAATTGATTTTTTGTCATTTTTGCTCCTCCGTATATTTCTTTTTGAGTTCGGCAATATTTTTTTTGAATTTTGACAGTTGAAAATAAGGCATATCATCCACGGTTAAAATACAATCTTCACGGGCTTTTTCAATCTCCTCGAAAATCTCTCTCGCAACCTCGGCTTTTATTTGATTAAGCAGTTTTTGGAAGTCTACATCTTGCGTGAAATAAGGACATTGCTCTTTTGTCAAAGTGCAGTTATCTGCCGTCCCTACTTGCATAGGGCATAATTTCTTACTGCAACCATTCATCTCACTCACCGCCTTTCATCTTCGCTCCGCAGTTGGGGCAATAGGTATAACCTACGGGTCTAAAATCTTTGTAGAAATACTCGCACTTTGAGCAAATGTGAGAATAAGCATTAAATACATCCGTTCTTAAGTGGCATATTGTTTCCCACTCCCCCTCGCTCTGCTTGCGGTAGCCTGCGCTGTAAAGGCGTTCTGCAATCAAGCCGCTCCAATATGACGAGCATCCATTGACTGCCTCTCGTATTTCGGCACTCATCTCCTCAATCTGCTCTTTGCTCATACTCTCCTCCATCTTTCTTCAAATCTCACCCTGTCAACCATCCTCTGCCGGCACCCCCCGGCGCGAACGATCTCGACACCGAGCCGTCGGCAGAGCTTTGACACATGGTACGCCGATACGCCAAGGCTCGCCGCCAGATCATTGGCCTTAACCATCCGAGGTAGCTCTCTGATACCCGCGTTCATATCTCTGCCCCCTCGTTTGTAAAATACCACTGATGGGTCTCGACCCATTCAGGCCAATCGATCTTGCGCCATTGCCCTGAATAAATGTACTTCTGCGCCATAACGTTCTGCCAATGCTTCGGCATAATCCCCTTGCGCTGATCCTTATACGGCATACCGTAAACCGTTGCGCCTTTGAGCTTTCGCAGAGCATATATGCGGCGCAGATCGTCATTAAGATCGTCGGTAATGAGGCAGTAAAAGAACAGCCGTGAATTCGGGATTCCGCGCTCTGCAAGCAGCTCCGCCGCCCGGTGTGCCGCATCAATCTGAGCTACGCGGTCAACCGCGAACCGAATGTGCTTCTGCCACTTGATTCGCGCGAGGATGTCGGCGGTCTCGGGAGTGACGAGAAACACGCTCATCGCTTGATTAATATCAAGCCGGAAATCGGTCTCGGCCAGCTCCCGGAGCTGCTCTATCCCGTGCGGATGCGCGAGAATATTGTTGTCAAGCAGGACGAGCTTATTGGTGTCGGATCGTACCACTGCTTCCCACGTGCGGTAGGGCCTTATATCTCCCTCCTTCTGCGGCACGTAGCAGTGTGGGCATTTGTTCGGGCACCCTCTCGTCAAGAAGCCTATGGCGTAATCACAGCCGGGATAAAGGCTGTAATCGGGATAGCACCGGTCAATCTCTTCGGGGAGATCCTCAAAGATCCCGTATCCCGTGCCGCCCTTTATAGTGTCGGGCGGGAGGTAGGGGTTTTCAGGTGTAAAGTCAAAGACCTTGCTGGAATACACGCGGTCATAGGTGTCGAGCGGCATAAACCACTCCACCGTGTCGCCTTGAGCCTTGTGCCATGCGGATATCTTCATCAGCGCAAGGTTCGGAAACTTGTTCCGAGCCCTCAGATGCTCGGCATCGGCATCATGTACAGCGATCTTCACGTTTTGCCTCCCTCTCCCTCCGGCTCAAGAGCCTACTCTCGATATGCCACTTGCGGATCTCTCCGCTTTTTGCCCTCGAAATGTGCGAGTAAAAGCTCGCGAGCGATGCCCATCCGATCGCTTTAATGCACTCCTCGGCTGTCCCGTCAAGGATCACCAGCTCGTCTGTTTTATTATTCCAAACCGAGTACACCTTCTTCGGGCGGCGGTGCGCCGACCACTTTCCTGTTTTTGTGCTCATTCCCCTATCCTCACTTTCGTAACCGCTATGGGGAACTCCTCAATCTCGGATGCCCACAGACAGCTTCCTTTGCCGTTCAGCTGTTCCCAAATATAAGGGAAACCTCCGATGCCATCGAAGAGCGAAGCCATCGTTGCATCCCTCTCATAGCAAGCACAGAGCCTTTTGAGCACCCATTTCCATGGCGGCAAAGCGATAGAATTTCCGAGTGCGCGGAAGCGAGCTGCATCCGAGGTCTGTCTCTTTTTACCCGTGGAATCTATGTACTCTCCGATATCCGTCCATCCATCGGGGTAGCCCTGAAGCCTCTCGCACTCCATCGGAGTCAGCCTGCGAACTATGTAACGGATACGCACCACGTTGTTTCCGTTGAGGCTGTGTGCTGAGTTGCTCTGTAAGGCACCGTTAATGGGGGCTTCTGTGGCGTTCCGAGCATCTACGGCAGCCACCACGGCTGTACCTCCCTGATTACAACCCGGATAACCGCAACCCAAAGCATCTAACGTCTTTGCAACGTCTGTCTCGTATACTCCACTATAGGGATTATCGCTTTTCCACGCATTGCTGTGATAAGATCCTATGCCATAGCACACAGCAGACGATCCCTTCGCCACAATGGGGGAAGCGAGGCCCTTGTCGGATACCTCAAAGTCATACTGCGCGTTCTTGCCTTGATTGAACGATGCTCGATCGAGAGTTAAAAGCATAGAACCCGCACGACCCGCAGATATTCCACTGTTTGCGTTCAGCGTAACCGCCTTATCGCCCGTTACGGCAAAGTTATATAGATCTAAACCGACTCCGCTTCTATCATCTGCTCCAACGCCTCCTTCAGCATCGGAGGAAGCTGCTTCCCTCTTCGGTTCGCTCGGTTCAGTATGCCCTGACATGCTTTCGCGGACAAACAGTATTTCGGGTGCGGATTGTCCTCCAAAATCTGCGACAAGTGCGATTCTACGGCGGCGTTGGGGGACTCCCCAAAACTGTGCGTCGAGAGTGCGCCAAACGATGCTATACCCCTTTCCCACGATGCATCCGCTTGTCTGCCATTTGCCGTCCGCAGGTCGAGGAATAACGGCATTTTTGTCTGCGACTTTGGCTGTTTCTTCAAGGACGATTCGGAAGTCCTCTCCTTTGTTACTGCTGAATGCTCCGGGGACGTTTTCCCACACCATATATCGGGGTCGAACATCGACACCTGACCTTCCATCTCTTTTGTCACGATCCCTCATCTCCTTTATAATTCGTATCTGCTCCATGAACAGACCGCTTCGCTCTCCATCGAGCCCCGCTCTTTTGCCTGCAACGGATAAGTCCTGACATGGGCTACCGCCTATGACCACATCGACCACCGGGGCGGTATACCCGCTGATCTTGGTTATATCACCGAGGTGTTTCATCCTGTCCCTCCGTCTTAACGCTCCAGTCCGCTATCATGGACTTAAAAAACTCATCGGGGTAGCCGCCCTTGCGGAATATCCTCAGCATCTGCTTGTCAAGCTCCTCAAGCTGTGTCCCCTGCTTCACCCACTTGGCGTGGCGTTTGAAGAGTCGGCGGTAATTGCCGAGGTAAGCCGTCAGCCGCTTCTCTCCGAACCCGAAGGCATCGTGGAGCACGGCGCAGGACATCTTGATGTATATGTCGAGTATGATCCCGACGTTCTTTGAGATCTGCGCGTCTGCAAGCTCATAGATCCGCTTCTTCTCAGAAGGCGAGAGCTGCGCCAACGTTCGTCTGATATTCGGCTTCATCCCGTCACCTCCGCGGGCACAGCCGATTTAGAGTAATACATAAACCGGATATGCTCCTGTTGTTCTTCATCCAGCCCGCAAATGCGCTCTAATGCTCGCGCCCGACTTTCCTCGTATTGGCGCGAGGTCTTATAGAATCGGCAGTTCTCACACTCTTTAGTCTTGAGCGCGTGACAGCGCGACCCGAACTGAAAAACGCATTTTTCTGTTCTTTGTGTTGATTTCATTTTTTCTCCTCCTGATATTCGGTGATCGTTACCTCTGTGCGCGGCCGCTCCTTGTCCACGTAAACACGGCTGCCGTCGTGCGAGGCAATAATCGTGTAGCTATCGTCCTCTATAAGCCCTGCGGCGACCATAATGTCGTCTACGGCCTCCAGATGGTTCGTGAGGTCGCATTTCCTTCGGGTGGGCATATAAAATATACACCTGACCTCCACGGGGCTCTTAATGGGCTCCCTGCGCTTAGGGACGAACCACAGCGCGGATCGCTGATATTCTTCAAACTTTTCCGAAGGGGCGATGAAGCTCGATCCCGTTCGGGCGTTCTTCAAGATCCTCTGCGAATTCTTCTTGGTTACGGGGGGCAGAGGGATGGTGAATTTTATCGTCATCCCCCAGCAACCCTCCTGTCACGTTCAGCCATCTCGAGGATAGCTGCATAGTGGCTCTTGTTGCGGTAATGCTTGCCCGCCTTCTCGCAGTCGCGGACGATACCGATATATCGGTTCAGCTCGTCGATGGACAGCCGCTCGCAGAGATCGGAGAGCTGATCGTCCGAGAGCAAAACCACACCGCCTCCGAGCTGACCTTGCAAATATTTTCGCTTCAATTTTGCCGAGGTCTCGATGGAAACCGGCTCAAAATCGTCGGAATTTGCCTCAAAATCGGCATTTTTCCTCGCGCGCGATAGAATGATTGATTGATTATATTCTATTTCTTCTTCTTCTTCTTCTTCTTCTATAGCGTGACACGCTGTGACATCGGCACTTTGCTCACCGTGACACTCCGTGACATCTGCGTGACGTGTCACGTTTTCTTCGCGTGACGTGTCACGCGATTTGTCACGCTCTTTTTGCTTCCTCAAGCGGTTCTGCTCACGCACCAGATCGGCCTTCTCGGTGCTCTGATATTTGTCCCAAGACGTCAGATAGATGATGCCGTTTTCGATGCGGATCATCTTGTATTTAGCGAAGACATCGAGTGCCGCCTTGACCACCGGGAGCGGTCGGCGAAGCTCGTCCGCAAGGTCCTCGGTACTGTACGGGATGTCCTCGGTGATATATATCGCGCCGCGGTCATTTATCTGCCCTGCCATGAGCAGAAGCTTATACCATATCACGATATACGTGTCTCCGTTCTTCATGTTCTCGATGCTCTTGATCTTGCGGTTTTCCGTGAACATCGAGGTGTCGATTTTAATCCACTGTAATGGGGCCATAAATCCTCCTTTTTAAAACGGCAGGTCGCCGTCGGCCTCTACGGCCTCCAAATCTGGCGTTACAGGCGCGGCGTAAGCTTGGGGGATGTAGGGCACCGCCGCAGGGGCTTCTGCGCTCTGTGGGGTGTTTTTGGAAGCCACAAAGCAAGCCTCGTCGGCAAGGATCTCTGTGGTGATCCTCTTGTTGCCGTTTTTATCCTCCCACTGCCTGTTCTGAAGCGACCCCCATACTATGATCGGGTCGCCCTTGGTGAAATACTTGCCGATAAATTCGGCGGTTCCGCGCCACGCGGTCACGTTGAAGAAATCGGCGGTCTTTTCCTCGCCTTTGGTGTGTCGGCGGTCAACCGCTATCGAGAACGTTGTCACCGACAGTCCGCTCTGCGTGGTTTTGACCTCGGGGGCAGCTGTAAGCCGCCCCATCATAATGACTTTATTAAAAGATGCCATCAGTTTACCTCCCCGGTCTCGGTGTCGACCTCGCTGTAGTCTGCCTCAAATACGGTTTCGTTCGGGGCATCGAACATATCGGCGGAGAGCTCGGTCTTAATGGTTTCGTCCTGTACAACCGCCCTCACGAAATCGCTCTTGAGCGGCGCGTACTTGAGAACCTTCTTGAGGACGGTCTTCTTCGCCATTTCCTCGAAGGAGCTCTTCCAAGGTGAGAAGCTCGACTTATATGCCATGCTGTACTTTGCGGCGTGTAGCTGAACGTCTTCCATCGACATCACCTCGAAGCCGTAGCCGCCGTTTTTGGTCTTGAACATCGCGTACACGCTTACAGCCGCGCCGCGATCCTTCTGCGCGGGCTTGTGGATCAGCTTGGGGTTAAGACCGTACTCGCACTCAAATTCGTCGTTCTCGTGGACGACGTGGGCCTGAACGAGCTCAACCTCGCCCGATCTGTAGGCGAGATCGATAAGGCCCTTATATCCGATCTGGAACTGCACCTCGTCCACACCCTTGTTCTTATAGGGGATCAGATATGCCTGACCGAGGGGCGTGTTGGGCTCAAGGCCGAGCTGGGCGGCGTTCATCATCGCGCCGAGGAAAGACTTGGGGGTGCAGCTTGCGAGCTGGGGAGTCACCGACACTGCCGAGAGCACCATTCGGGTGAATCGCTCCGGTGTGATCACCGACGGCAGGGCCTTCTTTATCTCGCCCTCCATCGATTTAATGTACTGTTGCATGGTCTTTTTTTCGCCGTTCTGCACCGCGGCGGTCTGATTCTGAATAATTCCTGACATTTGCTTCTCCTCCTTAAATTCTGTTCTCCGCAACCTTAAAGGTTCGGTAGGACGATGTTTTATAATATTTTTCAAAATTGAGTTCG
>JAZRPJ010000171.1:0-5838 GCA_045649205.1 Candidatus Flemingiibacterium sp. | reverse complement strand
AAATGCAATAGGGTGCGAGAAATTAATTGAACCGGTGGCAAAAAGGCTCGGGATTTGCCCCGAGCCTTTAGTGTTATATGCGATTTAAACCTTGTCGTTTTCCTTTATAAGAATCTCGCGCAGAGCCTCGGGCTTGCAGTTACCTTTAAGCTCTCTCATGCACTTTCCGAAGAGTGCCATTAACGCCTTCTCCTTGCCGCCCTTGTAGTCGGCAACGGATTTCGGATCGGAAGCCACGATCTCCTTTACGATAGCTTCGATCGCACCAGTGTCGTTGGTGACGATATAGCCGTTCGCCTGTGCATATTCGGCAGGATTTGTGATACCTTCCTCGAACATAGCCGTCAGAATCTTCTTTGCGTTGGGACGGCTGACCTTGTCTTCTGCTACAAGGCAGATAAGCTCGCCGAGCGCCTTGCCGTCAAGGGTAAGCATATCGGGGGTCATCTGCTTCTTATTGAGCATACTCATGCAGTCGGAGATAAGGTAGTTTGCCGCTTCCTTTGCATTGCCGCAGACAGCGTATGCCGCCTCGAAGCAGTCGCAGAACGCACGGCTGGATGTGAGCATATCGGCATCGTATTCGGAGAGCCCAAGCTCGCCTTCATAGCGTGCCTTCTTAACCTCGGGAAATTCGGGGAGGGATGCCTTTATATCGTCGAACCATTTGTCGTCGATAACTACGGGCATTACGTTGGGGTCAGGGAAGTAGCGATAATCGCCTGCGGTTTCCTTGTTGCGCATTGCAAAGCTCTGTCCCTTGATGTCGTCCCAGCGACGGGTTTCCTGAACAAGCTCCTCGGTGCCGTTTTCGATAGCGTCGATATGACGTGCGGTTTCGTATTCGATAGCACGCTCAATAGCGGAGAGGGAGTTCATGTTCTTCATCTCGGTGCGGACACCAAGCTTGTCGCTTCCCTCGGGACGCACGGAGAGGTTTACGTCACAGCGCATAGAGCCTTGCTCCATACGGCAGTCGGAAACTTTGGCAAAACGGAGGAGGGAACGGAGTCTTTCAAGGTAAGCGATAACTTCCTCTGCGCTTGAAAGGTCGGGCTGACTGACAATTTCGATAAGGGGTACGCTGGTTCTGTTGAAGTCAACAAGTGATGTGTTGGTCCAGTCGTCGTGAACCAGCTTGCCGGCGTCCTCTTCCATGTGGATCTGCTTGATTCTGATGTCCTTCTTGCCCTTTGAAGTTTCGATGGTCACTGTACCGTTTACTGCAACGGGGGCGAACCACTGGGTGGTCTGATAAGAGCAGGGAAGATCGGGATAGTAGTAGCTCTTTTTGTCGAATGTGGTGATGCGGTTGATGTGACAGTTGAGCATCATGCCGGCTGTCATACCAAGGTCAACAACGTGACGGTTAACCACGGGGAGCATACCCGGCATACCGCAGCAGGCAGGACAAACGTGGTCGTTCTGTTCTCCGCCGAATTTTGCGGAGCAGGAGCAGAATATTTTTGATTCGGTCGCAAGCTCCACATGAACTTCAAGACCGATGACGGTTTCGTATCTCATTTTTATTCCCTCCGATTATATCATTTTTGCAAGCTCTACGAGCTTTGCATCATCAAATGCCGCGCCGATGAACTGCACGCCGTTCCATATAGCAGCCGGGAGTCCGGAAATTGATGCGGGAGCGGTGTAAAGAGCCTCGTCGAAAGCGATATATTTGTTAGCCTTTGTGTCAGCCTCGGTGTACGCAGACTTACTGCAGGCGGGGAGCATCACAGCATCGTACTCGGAGAAGATCTTCGCGAAGGCTTCCACAATTACGCGGCGGACACGGAGAGATTTATCGTACATAGGGAAATAGTTATCATCGGAAAGAACCTCCGAGCCGTAGAGGATTGCGGTCTTTAAAAGCTCGCCAAAAGCCTCGGTACGGCTGCCGGTGTAAAGCTCGTCGATAGTCTTGTAATTCTCGGTGCGGTGACCGTATTTAACGCCGTCATAACGTGAAACATTGTTGCAAAGCTCGGCGCACATGAGGATATTCCATGCGGTTTTTGCATAGGTAAGCTCCTTGCCGTCAATCTCGGTAACGGTAACGCCTGCCGCCTCTAAAGCTGCTTTGGCTTTTGCGAGCTTGTCGGCGGTTTCGGCGTCGATGGAGTCTGTGAAGGCTTTGAGTATCGCCACTTTCTTCGGTGCTGCCGCCTTGTCAAGTACAGCGCATTTTTCATCAGAATGGCTTGTGCCGTCCTTATCGTCGTGACCGAGGATCGCGGAAAGTGCCTCTGCGCCGCATACGGGACATTTTGACATTACGCCCACAGTTTCGCCGGAGCAAGCCGCCGGAATTGTTCCGTATCTTGATACAGTGCCGTAGGTGGGCTTGATATAGAACAGTCCGGAAAGTGCTGCCGCACGTCGGGGTGTGCCGTTCACATCAAAGGTCAGGCAGACTCTCACGTCGCCGGATTTTATAATTTCAGCCGCCGCCGAGGAGAGGTTGCCCTTGTCATCGGTGCAGGCGCCGTAGTATGAGGTTTCGCCGAGAAGGTCAATAGACAGCTCGCCAACATTTGCCTTGCCGCTTACTGTGTAGCCGGCATTTTCAAGACGGGTAACCGCCTCTGCGTCGAAAAGACTCATATAGCCGTCAAGCATCTTGGAACCGGCGGTTGTGGGCATGGATTTTGTTAAAATCATATCGTCAAGGGCGATTTTCTTGTCGCCGGTGGCATCGTTTTTTATTAAATAAGTTTTCATCGTTATTTCCCCCCTTTTACTCGACAAGACGAGGAACCTGCCAGTAGCCGTCCGAGGTTTCGGGCGCGCCACGCTGAAGTTCGTCACGGGTGAAAAGCTTGATTTCCTTATCCTCGCGCACAACAGTGAGGATGGGAAGAACATGAACCATACGCTCTACATTTTCGGTGTCAACAGCGTCAAGAGCCTTCAGCTCTTCTACCTTGGATTCAAAGAAAGCGAGGAAATCCGCTTCTTCGGCATCGGTGAGAGCGAGCTGGTTCAGTTTTTCAAGTCGCTTTAATACTTTTATATCCATAAAATATTGCTCCTTATCTGAAAATTAATCTCTTACCTTTATATGAACCTCACGAAGCTGATGTTCGGTAACCTCACCGGGAGCACCCATCATAAGGTCCTGCGCATTGCCGTTAAGCGGGAATGCGATAACGTCACGGATGGTTTCCTCACCTGCGATGAGCATGATCATGCGGTCAACGCCGGGTGCCATACCTGCATGAGGAGGTGCACCGTAAGCGAATGCGGTGTAAAGTGCGCCGAACTTCGCCTTGAGGGTTTCCTCGCCGTAGCCTGCAATTTCGAATGCCTTTCTCATGATATCGGGGTTGTGGTTTCTTACAGCACCGGAGGAAAGCTCAACGCCGTTGCAGACGATGTCGTACTGGTAAGCGAAGATTTCAAGCGGGTCCTTGTTAAGAAGCGCGTCCATACCGCCTTGAGGCATGGAGAAAGGATTGTGTGTGAAGTCGATCTTGTTTGTTTCGGGATTCAGCTCGTACATGGGGAAATCCACGATGAAGCAGAATTCGAAGGAATCTTTGTTGATAACCTCAAGAGTTTCGCCGAGCCATGTGCGGATCTCACCGGCAAGACGGTTAACTGCCGCAGGAGCATCGCAGATGAAGAATACGGTTTCGCCGTCCTTCATATTGCAGAGGCGAACAAGCTCGTCGCGCTTTTCATCGGTGAGGAATTTAGCGATAGGTCCCTTGAATTCGTTGCCTGCCAGTGTGAGGTAGCCAAGGCCCTTCATGCCGATGCCAGTGGCGAATTTGAGGGAGTCCTCGAAGAATTTCTTGGAGCGTCCGCTGCAGTCCGCAACGATACCACGAACAGGCTTGCCCTTGAAGATGGGGAAGTCTACTTCAGCGAAGAATGCGGTGAGGTCTTCAATAATAAGAGGGTTGCGAAGGTCGGGCTTATCGGTGCCGTACTTTAACATTGAATCAGCGAAGGTGATTCTCTTGAAGGGGGGCTTTGAAACTTCCTTGTCGGAGAACTTCTTAAAGGTATTGTAAACAACGGTTTCCGCAACAGCGAATACGTCTTCCTGGGTCGCAAATGCCATCTCGAAGTCGAGCTGATAGAATTCACCGGGAGAACGGTCCTGACGTGCGTCCTCGTCACGGAAGCAAGGTGCAATCTGGAAATAGCGGTCAAAGCCGGAGGTCATGAGCAGCTGCTTGAACTGCTGAGGTGCCTGAGGGAGAGCATAGAACTTGCCCTTGTGCTTACGGCTGGGAACCAGGTAGTCACGGGCGCCCTCGGGCGAGGAAGCTGTGAGGATAGGCGTCTGGATCTCAAGGAATCCAAGCTCCTCCATCTGGGAGCGGAGGTAAGAAAGGATCTTGGAGCGAAGCACGATATTATCGTGAATCTTGCGATTTCGCAGGTCAAGATAGCGATACTTGAGTCTAACTTCTTCACGGGTCTGTGTGGATGCATCGATTTCGAAAGGAAGACCGAGCTGGCAGGGACCGAGGACTTCGATCTTCTCCGCACGGACTTCGATCTCACCGGTAGACAGCTTCGGGTTAACGGTGTCGGGATCACGCTCGGTGACTGTGCCGACGACGGAAATTACGGTTTCCTTTGCCATTCCGGCGATCATGCTGTCATCGGAAATTACGATCTGGGTGATGCCGTAGTGGTCGCGAAGGTCAACGAAAAGTACGCCGCCGTGGTCACGGACTGTGTCCATCCAACCGGTGAGGGTTACTTTTTCGTTAAGGTTTGCTTTTGTAAGTTCATTGCAATTATGGGTTCTTAACATGATAATCTCCTCCGTAAAATTGGGATTTTTGTGTATTCTTTCCGGGGGAAAACAAAAAAGTCCTCCGCCCAAAACATGGGACGAAAGACATCTTCCGCGATACCACCCAAATTGACTTTATTCAAGTCCTCTCAAAACGTACTGACGCGACGAAACGTGCGGTTCTAATTGTCCCGTGGGGACTTTCTTCCGCAGGCTCAGGAGTGTTTTTCTAACGAAGTTCGCCGCCGTATTTCCACCGTCAACAGCTCTCTTTTGGCGAAGTATTCGAAATACTCTCTCCGTCATGGCCATTTAACAGAATAATTCTATCATATTTTCAGCCCTATGTCAAGTAGTTTTTATAATTTTTCAAGTAATTATTCCGAAATGAAGATAAAAATTTGAAAAGTCAAGGGGTAAATGCGAAAAAGTGTAAAAGTTTATAATTTTGTAACAATTAGGCAGCTAAAGAGTTTAGGCAAGCCTCGAAAAGCTCCGCCGAGCAATGATAGTTAAAAATCCCTCTCGGATAGTGATTTACCCAATTTTCAAGCCTTTTTATATCAGCAGAAGTAACACTCTCAAAGCTAACGCCTTTCGGATAATGGCGGCGCACGAGTTTATTTTGGTTTTCGTTAGAGCCGCGCTCGTATGAGCTATACGGGTGGCAATAATAAGCGCTCGTCCTTTTTCCGCCTTTTATACTGCGCTCTATGCCGTCAAAGTCCGAAAACTCGGAGCCGTTGTCTACGGTTATTGTTTGAAATACCTTTGAGAACATCTCGGAGCCGTACTGTTTCTCGATACCGTCAAGGGCTTTTATAACACTTGCGGCGGTGTGGTCTTTCATAAGACGTATAATTTCGTTACGGGTGTAACGTTCCGTCAATACAAGTAATGTTTTCTTTGTGCCTTTTTTGCCCTCTACGCAGTCCATTTCCCAATGTCCGAAACTCAAACGCGCCGCAACCTCTGCGGGGCGTTTTTCTATGCTTGTACCTTTGGGCGCACGTTTCGGTTTAACCTTTTTATATTTTGAGGAGTCTTTGTTGCGCTTTACGGGCAAGTCCTTATTTGTGAGG
>JAZRPJ010000170.1:0-5618 GCA_045649205.1 Candidatus Flemingiibacterium sp. | reverse complement strand
AATGCACTGCACATAGCGAGGGAGTCTGTAAAAGCCGTGTGTAACCACGCCTCTCATCTCGGTTTCAAGGAGTACAGCGGTTATGATTTCAGCATCCTCTGCCGAAAGTCCTGCCTTTTGAAATATCGCCTTCGAACGGCGCTTTATCTCGTCTGGAGAAATACGCATTTTATCCTCCAAGCTGAATTAAAATTCCTTGATTTTGTTGCCAATGCGATTAATCTCTGCGGAAAGCATGGTCAGCTCGGTTCCTACCCAGTATATGTTCATGCCTTCCTTGTGCCACATTTCGGCCTCAATCTCGTCGCACATAAACATACCGATGGATTTGCCGTGCTTTATGGATATTTCGGTGACCTTCTTCCAGTTAGCTACGAGATCGGGGGCTGCCATATCAAGGCCGGTACCCATGGATACACCCATATCGTTAGGACCGATGATTACACCGGCAACCTGGTCGCCGTATCGGGAGAGCATTTCGTCGAGTAAATCAACGCCAAGCTAAGATTCGATCTGTAAGAACAGCAGACGGTTCTTGTTGAAATCGTAGATATCCTCGCCGGGGCGGAGAAGTGCTCTGCCGCCGACACCCTTCTTACCGTAGGGGTAGAAGCGCATAGAGCGGATAGCGGTTTCTACCTGCTCAAAGCTCTCGGTTCTGGGGATAAGCACACCGTCAGCACCCATGTCGAGGGGCTTGGAAATGCAGTGATATTCGCAGTCCTGCACACGTACTATGACGGGTAATTCCGCTTGGTGGCAGGCTTGACAGAAATCACCGATATTTTCCGGATAGAACGAACCGTGCTCTAAGTCCATTACCAGCATATCGAGTCCGCCGTTCTTATAGCGCTGGGGCAGAAGAGTAGATCCGATATGACAAAGCATTGTGGAATAGATCTTTTCTCTTTTTTCAAGCTTTTCCCTTAAAGTATCGATTACCATGTGAAATTCCTCCAAAAACAAATTTTCAGACTTATTTTAACATAATACCGTTGAAATTTCAACACATATGTTGTCATGTTTGGAGAAATTCTACATTTCTTGCGGTTGACTGATATATTTTTTTCAAATCGTCTTGCTTTTTTGATGAATATGATTTATAATAATACTGTAGTAATAAGTAGTGGAGTGTGAATGTGCGCATGAAGGCTAAAAAGCAAGAGGATAAATACAGAATCGAAAGCAGCTCACAGTTTTGCGCTGTTTATAAATCTGCATTTTTTATGGAGCGAAAGGCTGTTTCTTCTCCTAAACCCTCACAAAATTATCACTATCATGACTGCTACGAAATGTACTATCTTTATTCCGGTGAGCGCTACTATTTCATCGAGAATAAAACCTATCATGTGGAAAAAGGCGCGCTTGTTTTTATAGAACCGTATACTATACATTGCAGTGCAAATTTTGAAGAATACGGATTTGACCGGATGCTGCTCAATTTCAAATCAGAGTTTATCGACGAGCTTTTAAGGGCAGTTGGTGCCGAAGATCCCTTCGAATGTTACGAAAAAAGCAGTCACGTTATTCAGCTCGACCTATATGAACGCAGATTTGTGGAAATCCTGCTTGCGGCAATGGCGAAGGAGTATTCCGCCGACGACGCATCGCAGGCTTATTTAAAAACCTCCCTTGTTCAGCTTTTGCTGTTTATCAGCAAGAATGAACATCAGCTTGAAGCACCGCCGTTTGACTATGCCAATCCAACCCATAGGATGGTTTCGGAAATCACAGGCTATATTAATAATAATTACAGCGAAGACATTACGCTTGATAAAATAGCTTCGATGTTTCACATCAGTCCATGCTATTTTTCAAGAGCTTTCAAACGGGACACCGGGTTTTCATTCACCGAGTATCTTAACAATGTCCGTATCAAGGAGGTCCAAAAGCTTCTTGATCACAGCGACATGAGTATACTTGAGATATCGGAAGCTGTGGGGTTTAACAGCAATACACATTTTGGGCGGGTTTTTAAAAATATTATTGGGATGTCACCTTTAGCATATAAAGGGAGCATTTTAAGAAAAAACACTGTTAAATAAATGAAAAGGCGGTGCGACCGAAAGGTCACACCGCGCATTGCTTGATCCACTGCAAAGGAGCTGTTGCATTCAGGTGCAACAGCTCCATGATTTTTATATTAATAGTTGGTAGCTTTGATCTTGAAATAAGCCTTGGGATGAGCACATACGGGGCATACTTCGGGAGCTGCCTTGCCGATATGAATATGTCCGCAGTTGCCGCATTCCCAGATCATGTCGCCGTCGCGGGAGAAGACGAGTCCGCCCTCAACATTTGCGAGGAGCTTGCGGTAACGTTCTTCGTGAGTCTTTTCAATTGCCGCAACCCCTTCGAAGAGGTTTGCAATCTGCTCAAAGCCTTCCTCACGGGCATCTTTAGCCATCTGTGCGTACATATCGACCCACTCGTATTTTTCGCCTTCTGCAGCGTCGAGGAGGTTCTCTGCAGTGGTACCGATTCCGCCGTTAAGGAGTTTGAACCAGATCTTTGCGTGCTCCTTTTCGTTTTCAGCGGTTTCGAGGAAAAGCTGTGCTATCTGCTCATAGCCATCCTTTTTAGCCTTGGAGGCATAATAGGTATACTTGTTTCTTGCCTGTGATTCGCCGGCAAAAGCGGCTGCGAGATTTGCTTCGGTTTTTGTACCCTTTAAGTTCATTGTATTTTTTTCCTTTCAATGTTATTATTAGTATTATATCCCTATTCTCCGGGAATAATCAATTTTACTGAAGAAGTTCAAATTTGTAGCCTACACCCCAAACGGTTTTGAGTATCCATTTGTCGGATGCGCCCTCAAGCTTTTCGCGGAGTCTTTTCACGTGAACATCAACAGTTCTGGAGTCGCCGAGGTAATCAAATCCCCAAACCTTGTCGAGAAGCTGATCGCGTGTGAAGACTCTATTGTAATTGGAAGCGAGGAAATAAAGAAGCTCCAGCTCCTTCGGGGGGATATCCACGGATTTGCCGTTCAACTTAAGCTCATACTTCTGGCGGCTGATCTCGATGTTTTCAAACTTGATGGTTTCCTCGTCATTCTGATTGTCGTGTGCACTGTAGCGGCGGAGAACTGCTTTGACACGGGCTGAAAGCTCTTTTGCTTCGAAGGGCTTTACCATAAAGTCGTCCGCGCCAAGCTCAAGACCGAGGACCTTGTCAAATACCTCGCCCTTCGCAGTAAGCATGATGATCGGCTTGCCGGAAACCTCGCGGATCTCACGGCATACCTGCCAGCCGTCCTTTTTAGGAAGCATGATGTCGAGGAGCACCAAATCGGGTTCGTACATTTTGAAGAAGCTTACGCCTTCTGCGCCGTCGTTGGCGGTTTTTACCTCATAGCCTTCATTTTCAAAATAAAGGCGGAGTAGATCGCATATGTTAAGGTCATCATCTACTACAAGAATTTTAGTTGCCATGTTTGTTACTTCCTTTCATTTCATATTTGTGGGGCAATCTTGCCGAAAAGCTGCAATTGTTAATTTCGTCAAAAATATGACTATATTCATTATATCACGCATCTGTGATAAAGTCAAGGTCTGTGGGTGAAGATTTTATGAATTTTATACCAATTTTTGTGATAAAATATGTTTGAATTTTCACAAAGGGCTTGTTTTGCAGCATAATTGGTGAATATGGCAAATTTTAAACTTTGTATTAAAATTTATATAAATGTATTGACAAATTATATTTTGTGATGTACAATATAAATGTAAAAAGCTAAAAGTGAGGTTATGAAAATGAAAAAAACATTATATAGCCTGATGCTGTCCGATGAGGTGGTGCGCGAAATCGACATTCTCGCCCACAGAATGGGCACCAACCGTTCGAACCTTGTAAATCAGATTCTCGCCGAGCGAGTAAGAGTCCGAACGCCGGAGCAGCAGATCAACGATATATTTTCCGCACTTCACGGGCTTATGTCCCCGGAAAGCGAGCTTGTGCCGTTTTTCGAGCCTAATATGCCCACAATGTCACTTAAATCCTGCCTTGAATACAAATATCGCCCCACCGTAAAGTATGATGTGGAGCTATATTCATCACCGCGAGGCGACAAGATTGGTGAGCTTGTGGTGGGAGTGCGGACACGTTCAGATTCGCTTATTTCGGCGATGACCGGATTCTTTGGCGCTTTCGTTAACGTGGAGCGAAGCTATCTAGGCGACGGGCGTGAATATGCGCTTTATGAAAATAAGTTCGTGCGAAGTATTGTCTGCCGTGAGAACGTGACCGCCGAGGTGCTGGCAAATGCCATTTCAGCTTACGTCACCCTTTTTGACAATCTCATGAAAGCGTACATTGGCGGAAGGATCACCGGGCAGGGAATGTCGGCGGCGTATTACAAATATCTTTCCGAAAACAACATTATTATATAAGAACAATATCACATAAGGAGGAACAAAATGAATCCTGAAAAATTCACTCAAAAATCAATTGAAATATTAAATTCCGCGCAGAATATCGCCCGCGAAGCCGGCAATCAGGCTGTTGAAGGGGAGCATATCCTTTATGCACTCATCGACCAGAACGGCGGACTTATATCCTCGCTTCTTCAGAAAATGTCCGTGGACTGTGACGCTATTCTTTCGGAACTTGACGGACTGATTGAAAAATTTCCCAAGGTTTCCGGAGGCGAGCTGTATCTCTCCCGTGAGGGAAACGATATCATCCAAAATGCCGAAAAGGCGGCAAAATCCGCAAAGGATGAGTATGTTTCCGTAGAGCATATCATGCTCGGCATCTTTGCTGGCGGCGGACGGGCGGTGAAAAATCTGCTTTCGTCCCACGGAATTACCAAGGACAAATTTGAAAAAGAGCTTGCCAAGGTAAAGCGTGGTCCGGTCACCGGTGACAACCCCGAGGACACCTATGACGTGCTTAAAAAATACGGTACGGATCTCGTCGAGCGTGCACGTGAGCAGAAGCTTGACCCGGTTATCGGCAGAGATTCGGAAATTCGCAGTGTAGTACGCATTTTGTCCCGTAAAACCAAGAATAATCCCGTCCTCATAGGTGAGCCGGGAGTCGGTAAAACCGCCATTGTTGAAGGACTTGCCCAGCGTATTGTCAGGGGGGACGTTCCGGACGGACTCAAGGATAAAACAGTCTTCTCCCTTGATATGGGCGCGCTTATCGCCGGCGCGAAATATCGGGGCGAATTTGAGGAGCGACTCAAGGCGGTGCTTGAAGAAATCAAAAGCTCCGAGGGGAAGATCATCCTATTTATAGATGAGCTTCATACCATTGTCGGCGCAGGCAAGACCGAGGGCGCAATGGATGCGGGCAACTTATTAAAGCCTATGCTTGCCCGCGGTGAGCTTCACTGCATTGGCGCGACAACCCTTGACGAATACCGCAAATATATCGAAAAGGATGCGGCATTGGAGCGAAGATTCCAGCCGGTACTTGCCGATGAGCCAACGGTGGAGGACACGATCTCTATTCTGCGTGGACTTAAGGAGCGGTATGAAATCTTCCACGGCGTGCGGATTCACGATAATGCCATAGTTGCGGCGGCGACTTTATCGAACCGCTACATCACCGACAGATTCCTTCCGGACAAGGCTATCGACCTTGTGGACGAAGCCTGCGCAATGATACGT
>JAZRPJ010000169.1:0-3172 GCA_045649205.1 Candidatus Flemingiibacterium sp. | reverse complement strand
GAGGCACGCGCCCCCTTTTATACTTCGTCTTTGGTGTAGTACTGATTTCCGTAGAGGGTGATGTATTCTTTTCTTGCTTCAAGGTCGTCGCCGAGAAGGGTTTCGAAGATTCGTGCTGTTTCTTCGGCGTCGGCTTCGTTCACCTTAATGAGGCGTCGGGTTTCGGGGTTCATGGTGGTCTGCCACATCATATCAGGCTCGTTTTCGCCAAGTCCCTTGGAGCGCTGGAGGGTGTATTTCTGATTGCCGAGGGATGCCACGATATCCTGCTTTTCCTGCTCGTTGTAGGCGAACTGAATCTTATCTTTGCAGGTGATCTCAAAGAGGGGAGATTCTGCAATATACACTTTGCCTTTCTGGATCAGCGTGGGAAGCAGACGGTAGAACATGGTAAGAATGAGGGTACGGATCTGATAGCCGTCCTCGTCAGCATCGGTGCAGATGATGATTTTCGACCAGCGAAGGGAATCGTAATCGAAAGCGGCGATGTCGCCTTTCACCTTGGCTTTGATCTCGACGCCGCAGCCGATGACTTTAAGGAGATTTACAATGACTTCACTCTTGAAAATCTTGTCATATCCACTCTTAAGACAGTTAAGTGTTTTACCGCGCACTGCGATAATTGCCTGAAATTCCGCCGCGCGTCCAAGCTTACATGAGGTCAGAGCCGAGTCGCCCTCAACGATGTAAAGCTCGCGGACTTCCGGGTCGCGGCTTCGGCAGTTCACGAATTTGTCGATTCGGTTGGCGATGTCGATCTTGCCGGTAAGCTGCTTTTTGATGTCAAGACGGGTGACCTCTGCCTTTTCACGGGAACGCTTGTTTATAAGTATCTGATTCGTCATCCGTTCCGCTTCCATGGGGTTTTCGGCAAAATAAATCTCAAGCTTCTGTTTTAGGAAATCGGTCATTGCCTCGGCGATAAAGCTGTTGGTTATGGCTTTTTTCGTCTGGTTTGCGTAGGAAGTCTGGGTGGAGAAGCTGTTTGTTACCAGAATAAGACAGTCTTCTACGTCCGAAAAGGTGATTTTCGCCTCGTTTTTATTGTACTTTCCCTGGGCTTTAAGATACTTGTCCACAGCGAAGACAAATGCAGTTTTTACCGCCTTGTCGGGAGAACCGCCGTGCTCGAGGAAGCTGGAGTTGTGGTAATATTCGATGGTATTTACGGTATTTGAAATGCAGAATGAGATATCGGCTTTCAGCTTGTAATCGTCCTTGTCGTCGCGGTCACGTCCCATGGTTTCCATATGCCAGAGAACGGGGGCGGTCAGCGGCTCTGTGGTGCAAAGCTCGCGGACATAGTCGATAATGCCGTTTTCGTAGTAATATTCGCTTTCGTCAAACTCTCCCTCGGCGGTTTCAAAGGAGAGGAAGAACTTGATCTTCGGGTTGACGATTGACTGCTTCTTAAGGGTTTCCTCGAAAAATTCCTTCGGAATGTTGATATCGGTGAAGACCTCAAGGTCGGGAAGCCAATGGATGACGGTTCCGGTACGTTTTGTCTTTTTGTCGAGAGGCTCGACGATAAGGTCGGTTGTGGCAAAGCCTTTTTCAAAGCTGATTCTTCCCACTGTTTCTCCGTTGTAGGATTCGACGGTCATAAAGGAAGAGGAATACTGTGTTGCGCAGGCACCCAGTCCGTTTAAGCCGAGAGAGAATTCGTAAGATGAGCTTTCGGAGTTGTTGTCGTATTTACCGCCTGCATACATTTCGCAGTAGACAAGCTCCCAGTTGTATTTTCCCTCTGCCTCGTTCCATCCCAGCGGCACACCGCGTCCGCGGTCGTCTACCACAATTGAGTGGTCGGCGAAAACCTTGACACGGATTTCCTTGCCGTAGCCCTCCTTTGCCTCGTCAACGGAGTTTGACAGTATTTCAAAAAAGGAGTGCTCACAGCCTTCAAGTCCGTCCGAGCCGAAAATAACAGCCGGGCGTTTGCGTACACGGTCCGGACCTTTCAGCATTACTATACTTCTGTCGTCATAGGTTGCTTCTTTCTTCTTTTGTGCCATTGATGGAACCATCCTTTGTTTTGTTCTTTTCGTCTTTAAAAATATTCCAATTTATATTATACCATAAATTTTTACATTTATCAAGAGCTTTACGCCACTTTTTTTGTGAGAAGTTACATTGATTAGATAGAGCTTTTGTGATATAATGTTTTGTGTGTGATATAATATCTTATGTTTGGAGAAGAAAAGCGTATAAAAAGTCGAAAACGAGGATGCCAAATTAATACAAACACCAAAAAAAGCGGAACAAAAGCACTTATTATACTTCTTACAATAACATATTTTGTCAGCTATCTCACCAGATACAGCTACAAAGTAATACTTGATGCGGTAATAAACGCGGAATTTGATAAGGATATGGCATCGCTGCCACTTATCGGACTGTCGCTGACATACGGTGCAGGACAGATATTAAGCGGCTTCACAGGGGACAGAGTACAGCCAAAATATCTTGTGGGGGCAGGTCTTATTGCAACAACGGCGATGAATGCCCTTATCCCGTTATGTGCTACTGCCACGCAGATGACGGTGGTTTGGTGCATAAACGGACTTGCTCAGGCGTTTATGTGGCCGCCTCTCGTTAAGCTGATGAGCGAGCTTTTTGATTACGATGGATACAGCAAGGCGACAATTGCGGTCACAAGCGGCGGATATGTGGGGGAGGTTTGTATGTACATAATTGCTCCCGTGATCATCACCATCGGAAGCTGGAAAGATGTATTTATTGTTTCTGCCGCATCCGGTATTATCATGATTGTGTTCTGGATGCTTTTCTGCCCCAAGATAAGGCTCAGCTTCGGTAAAGCCGCCAAAGAAGAAAGTATAACCAAGAAAAAACGTTTCCCATGGTCTGTAATGCTCGTGTGTATCCTCATGTCGATCATCCTAATGGGCACACTCCGCGACGGAATATCAAGCTGGATGCCGAGCCTTATTTCCCAAACCTTCAATCTCGGCAGTGAAATTTCGATTCTTACCGGTGTGGTATTCCCCATATTTGCTATTGTTTCGATACTTGTGATTTCGGAGATTCGCCGTCGGTTTGTTAGAAACGAGCTGAAGCTGTCGGCAATTCTTTTCGGTATATGTACTGTTTGTGCGGTGGTTGCGGTTTTTGCCAGAGAGCTTAACCCCATTTTAACCGTGCTTGTTATTGC
>JAZRPJ010000168.1:0-4164 GCA_045649205.1 Candidatus Flemingiibacterium sp. | reverse complement strand
ATTTGTTGCGGCAATGCAGGCGGCGGCGTTTGTGGTTGACGATATTCACAGATGCATTGATATCGGTCTTAATGCTATCCCCGAGGATTGCCGTATGGCAGACAGCATTCGCTTTGTAAGAGAGCACTATAAAAAAGGAACCCCCTATCTCGATGCACGTAATTTAATTCAGGAGCGCAATTCCGACATCGGTAACGGCTGGTTCGAAGCTCCGTCTAATGTGGCATATTCTATCATCGGTCTTCTCTGGGGCGAGGGAGATTTCAAAAAATCTATGATTTACGCTATCAACTGCGGTGATGATACCGACTGTACGGCTGCTACTGTTGGTGCAACTCTCGGTATTCTCAATGGAACTGCAGGCGTGCCGGCAGATTGGTCTGAATATATCGGAGATGCCATCGTTACCTGCGCTGTCGCAAGGGGTGTTGACGTGGATTGGCCTCCTACATGCACGGAGCTTACTAAGAAGGTTGCCCTGTACGCGCCTATTATGCTGACAACCAACAATGCGGATATAACCTTTACCGAAGCTGACTCCGAAATTCCAGAAAACATTGTGGATCTGCTTTTTGACAATGCGGATCTCGGCAAGGGCTATTCAAACATTAAATCAAATACCGCAAGATATGATTCCCCCTGGGTAAGTGCGGAAGTGTCCTTCCATGGTGAGCCGGAAATCACACCCTGCGGCGAACGTAAGATCACCGTTGAGTTCTTTAACAATAATTGGATCTATGGCGATATGATCTACAATCTCAAATTCCGTTGGTGGCTTCCAGAAGGTTTTTCAGTGGAAGGACCAAAGACGGCACGCATTCTCAACCGCACCGCTCATGGAAACAAGCTTGTACTTGATTTTGTAATTAAAGCGGGCGAAACGCTTGAAAGCGCTAATCGCTGTGTACTTGAAGTTACGGCTATAGACAGAGGAACCGCACTCTATATTCCCATTGTACTTTTAGGTTAAAAAATAATTAATTTCAGAGCTGCCGAAGATAAAGCCTGCGGCAGCTCATTTTCTTTGTTATCATAAAGGAAAAAACATCCATTTAATGTAATAAAATTCCAAATGAGCAATAAAATGTATGGAAATAAAAAATATTTTCAAATTTTTAAAAAAATTTCTCGAAAACTATAGATTTTTATTGAAAAATGTAGTATAATGTTATAGTAAGCAAAGTAGGGTATTGCGGAAAGGCATTGTCAATGAATTAACAAACTTTCAGAATACCGTATACGCTGAATAAAAATTTTATTCCTTACAAGGAGGATGGTACGGCAAATGAAAAAGAAACTTACCACAGTTGCATTCAAGGGTACACCCGAAATGGAAGCAAAGCTTGACGCTTTGATTGCCGAATACAAGGATGTACAGGGCGCACTTATGCCGATTCTTCAGGGCGCACAGGATATCTACGGATATCTCCCCATTGAAGTAATCTCGCATATTGCTAAGGGCCTCGACATTTCTATGGAAGAGGTTTACGGCGTTGCGTCATTCTACTCTCAGTTCTCACTTAACCCCAAGGGCGATGTTACCATCGCGGTATGCCTTGGTACTGCTTGCTACGTTAAGGGCTCCGGCGATCTTATCAACAAGATCAGCGAGATCATAGGTATCGAAGCAGGCGAAACTTCCGCTGACGGAAAATATTCTCTTGAGGCAACCCGCTGCATCGGTGCGTGCGGACTTGCTCCTGTACTTACCGTTAACGACGAAGTTTACGGTCGCCTTGTAGTAGACGATATTCCCGGCATTATTGCTAAGTATCAGTAAATAACTTCGGCATCAGCCGCTTTTAGGGAGAAGCTTATGAAAATCGGCAAAATAAAGGAACTGCTCTCGGCTGAAATAATCTGCGGCGAGGAACACATGGATTATGATGTTAACTCTGCCTGCTGCAGCGACATGATGAGTGATGTTCTCGCATATGTTAAAGATCAGGCAGTTCTTATTACCGGGCTTGTAAACCCACAGGTCATAAGAACCGCAAATATGATGGATATGTTCTGCGTGGTGTTTGTAAGAAACAAAGCTCCCACAGAGGAGATGGTCACTCTTGCAAAAGAATGCGGTCTTGTTCTTATGAAGGCTGATCTGCGTGCCTTTGAGGCTTGCGGCGTGCTTTGGGAGGCGGGACTTTCCGGAAAGACCGAGGAATGCAATGTCTGAGGCTGTAAGATTCCATTATGAGATTGACGGCTCAGATTTTTCGTCGGCGGGCGCGGCTTCCGTAATGGTAAAGAAAAAACTGCGTCAGCTCGGTTATCCGCCGGAGGTTATAAGAAAGGTTTCCATTGCAATGTACGAGGGTGAGATCAACATGGTCATTCACGCTGACGGCGGTACCGCCGATGTGGATGTGAAGGACGATGAAATAGTGATCATCCTTTCCGATAAAGGGCCGGGTATTCCCGATGTATCCCTTGCCATGCAGGAGGGCTTTTCCACTGCCAGGGATAACATCAGAAATCTGGGCTTCGGAGCAGGTATGGGGCTTCCCAACATGAAAAAGTACACTGACTCCCTTGAGATCGACACTGTCGTGGGGGAGGGTACTACCATCACCATGGTGGTTAAACTCTGAATTTTGCCCTGATATTAGCTAATATTTCTAAGGAAAGGCGGTTACGGCTATGGCTGATTATAAGCATTCAGTTTCACTTGATGTTGAAAAATGCAAAGGTTGTACTACCTGCCTTAAGCGCTGTCCTACCGAGGCGATACGCATCCGTGACGGTCATGCACAAATCAACTCGGACCGCTGCATCGACTGCGGCGAATGTATAAAGGTTTGCCCGTATAAGGCGAAAAAGGCGACTCACGACTCACTTGCGATCCTTGATAATTACAAGTACAAGGTCGCGCTGCCGGCTCCGTCACTTTACGGTCAGTTTGATAACCTTGACAATATCGGTTACATTATTCGCGGACTTCGTGATCTCGGGTTTGACGATGTTTTTGAGGTAGCCTGCGCGGCGGAGCTTGTGAGTGCCTACACTCGCCAGTATATAAAGCGCGACGATGTCAAAAAGCCGATACTCAGCTCTGCCTGCCCCGCAATAACCAGAATTATCAGTATGAATTATCCTTATCTCTGCGATAACATCATGCCGATACTTCCACCGGTTGACATTGCGGCAAAGTTGGCGCGTGAAAAGGCGATGTCGGAACATCCGGAGCTTAAAGAGGATGAAATAGGAATTATCTTCATTTCCCCTTGTCCGGCCAAGGTCAGCTACGTTAAAAATTCTTTCGCAGGGGAGCGCAACTATGTGTCTGCCACCATATCGGTGAGAGATGTGTATTTCGCTTTGCTCGACGTAATGAAAAAAAGAGAGGACGAGCCTCTTGATGCCACTGATTCCGGCATGGTCGGTATTGGATGGGCATCTACCGGTGGCGAATCCTCGGCAATTCTCAATGACCGGTATCTTGCGGCAGACGGAATTGAAAACTGTATCAGGGTTCTCGATCAGATCGACAACTCCGATATTACCAATATTGATTTTGTGGAGCTTAATGCCTGTAACGGCGGATGCGTTGGCGGCGCAATGACGGTTGCCAATGCCTACATAGCTCAGGCAAGACTTCAGTCATTGAAACGCTATCTTCCCGTATCGCCCAACCGACCGGCAAGCGACTGGATTCCCAATGAATACTTCAACGAGAAGCCCATTGAGTATAATCAGTATGCGAGGCTGTCGGAGGACAGAAAGACGGCAATGCGGATGATGAGCGATATTGAGTCAATAAACTGTCAGCTTCCGGGACTTGACTGCGGATCCTGCGGTGCGCCGACCTGTATGGCTTTTGCGGAGGACATTGTAAAGAATGAAACCAACGCAGAGGAATGTACCGTAATCATGCGTCAGATTTTCCATGAGTATCTCGAAAAAAGACTTGATGAAGCATCATTAAAGCGCCTCAATCCCTTTGCCGGCGGAAAAAAGGAGGAAGGAAATGACACTGAATGAAATTCTTAAGCCTATTAATGCCACCGTTATCTGCGGCGACGTTAACAGGACTTTTGAAGGAATATATGTGGGTGACCTTCTCAGCCGTGCCATGAGCAGGGTAGAAGCGGATGATTTATTTATAACTATCATGGCAAACACAAACGTGATTGCCGTTGCAAGCCTTACCGAGGCGGCGGCGGT
>JAZRPJ010000167.1:0-1723 GCA_045649205.1 Candidatus Flemingiibacterium sp. | reverse complement strand
CAGTATGGTTCCCCCTCCTCGAGCCATCTCCTGGTGCCGAGAACGGCATACAACGGGTCGCCGAGGACGTCGACCCCTACAGGAATAGCGCCTCAATGCCGTGGACGGCATACCTCGGGAGCGGCTCCTCGAGCCATTCACTGGTGCCGAGGACGGCATATAACGGAAGATGAACTCCGACGCCCGGAGTGCACCTCATGCCTCCGGTATGCCGGAGTACTGAATCGACATGATCTCATCGCCGCCAACCATATAATAAGCAAGCAGAGTAAGATTTGTAACCTCAAAAGTATCTTTCATAAGCTTAAAAAGCTGATTATCCTTCGCAGTAGGATATATTTCAAGCCCACCCGTAACATGGGCAAGTACAAGAAAGGAACTGTGACAACGGTGTGCTTTCTGTAAAATCAGATACGCCTCATTTTCGGTGGGAATGCTGAAATCCGTTCTTATCTTCGCTGTGCCGACAATCTCCGATCGCGTATTAAGAAAAACAGCCCATAATTCATCACCTTTTATTTCATCCCGAAGACTGTCAAAAAGACCGGCTATCCGAGGGACAAGGGAGGGTATTGCAGCTTCATCGCTGAGGGAAACGTCAGTTCTTTTTACAATATCTCCCACCAAGTTTAGAAAATTTGCCGCTGAGGGACCGATCCCCTTGGTTTTGATAAGCTCATTTTCAGGAGCGGAAAGAACTCTGTAAAAATCACCCTCAAATTTATCCATAAGATCCACAGCAGCATCTCTTGTGTCGCGCATTCGTATGGGATAATAAAGGAGCATTTCCAGGGTGTCCCTTGGAGAAATTTCCAAGGTGTCCGAGGCAATTAATCTTTTAAACATTCGTTCTCTGTGTCCGTCTGCACCTATTGGCTTTATCTTATTTTTTGAATCTTCTTTGCTTTTCGCCATGGAAATCTCTCCTTTCATATCGATTTAAAAGACTATACGGGCAGCATGAGCTGCCCGTATAAATTATACCATATTTTCCTCACTTTTTCAAGGGAGTTTTAAAATCATCCCCCGAAATTGGCCTCGAATCTTGAAGATTCTGTGGAGGCATCCTCTGCGGTGGTAGGCACATACTCAATCAATGTGACTTCCTCAACGACGTGTCTGCCGCTGCGTACCACTGTGACTGATACCACATCGCCCACAGCCATACCAGTGAGAGCGGATTTTATGTCGGAACTGTAGGTGACGTCCTCGCCGTTGATGGCTACTATCCTGTCGCCGGCTTGCAGTGCAGGCTGCTCCGAGGCGGTCACATAAATACCGAGAGCACTCACTCTGTACATCATTGCCTCATAAGAGCTGGTGATATCCACGTAGTTGATGCCAAGAATTGCCTTGCCGCGGACGTATCCGTGATTTACAAGTTCCTCGGCAACCTTTGATGCAGTGTTTATCGGGATAGCGAAACCGATTCCCTCGACGGAAATGCCCGAGGAGGATGATGTGGTTTTTGCATTTACAATACCCACAAGCTCGCCGTAAAGATTGAAAAGACCGCCGCCGGAGTTGCCGGGGTTTACTGCCGCATTCATCTGGATGAGAGTCATTTCCGTGCCGCCGATAGTCACTTTTCTGGACAGTGCACTGACAATACCGTTAGTGACCGTTCCGCCAAGCTCACCGAGAGGATTACCTACCGCAAGCACTTCTTCGCCTACATCAATTTCATTACTATTGCCGAGGAGGGCAAAGGGGAGATTTGCAG
>JAZRPJ010000166.1:0-2868 GCA_045649205.1 Candidatus Flemingiibacterium sp. | reverse complement strand
ATTTGAGGTCGGGTGTCACGTCAGCAGCCGTAACGCTGACAAAGGCCTCGGCTACTCTTGGGTCTTTTACCTCACGTAGAATTACCGCCAGTTCTTTCACCATTTCCTCGTTTATTCTGCCGCGTCTGTATTTTGCCATGTCATATCTCCATTCCGCCGCCGAGAGGCGGCACAAATATATATTATTATATCATACTTTACATTAAATATAAATAGCTTTAATGTAAATTTATTGCGTCAGGACGATTATTTTAATGTGATTTACCAAAATTATTTAAAATCTCCGCTTAACTATTGAAATTTTTCTTGATATGTGATATCATATTATAGTGATAAATTGCTTTTGGGAGGAAAAGTTATGATCGAACTCATAAAAAACGGCGCTTACTTTGTAGGCGGCAAAATTATTGAAGACAATGGAAATGTCGCAGATGAACTGAGGGCTGCAGGTATTACTGCCTGTGACAAAGAAACCGCACGCCGCGGTACAATGGCATATAGCATCCTCACAGCCCACAACACTGCGGAGGATGACAGTAATCTTCGCATCAAATTCGATGCCATGGCATCCCATGACATCACATATGTGGGTATCATTCAGACCGCCCGTGCCAGCGGACTTGAAAAATTCCCTATCCCCTATGTACTTACAAATTGCCACAACAGCCTTTGTGCCGTTGGCGGTACTATAAACGAGGACGACCATGTATTCGGTCTTTCCGCCGCTGAAAAATACGGTGGAATCTATGTGCCTGCGCATATCGCCGTAATTCACTCCTATATGCGTGAAATGATGAGCGGATGTGGCAAAATGATCCTCGGCTCGGACAGCCATACCCGTTACGGTGCTCTCGGAACAATGGCTATCGGCGAGGGCGGTCCGGAGCTTGTAAAACAGCTCCTCTGCCGTACATACGACATCAAACGCCCCGAAGTCGTGGCTGTACATATGACAGGCAAGCCGAAGGTAGGCGTTGGTCCCCAAGACGTTGCACTTGCAATTATCGGCGCAGTATTTAAAAACGGCTTCGTTAAGAACAAGGTGCTTGAATTTATTGGCGACGGCATTGCAAATCTTCCCATCGAATACAGAAACGGTATCGATGTAATGACCACAGAAACCACATGCCTTTCCTCCATCTGGGTGACAGACGATGAAACCAAGCGTTATTTCGATCTTCACGGCCGCTCTGATGCCTATAAGAAGCTCGCACCTGCCGATGTTGCATACTACGATGGCGTTGTTATGGTAGATCTTTCAAAGGTTGAGCCAATGATCGCCCTTCCATTCCACCCCAGTAACACTTACACCGTGAGAAATCTCATCGACAACGCAGCTGACATTCTCCGTCAGGTTGAAATTGACGTTGCCGAGCAGCTCGACAACAAGAACATTAGCCTGAAGCTTACCGATAAGATCACCCCCGAGGGAATCAGAGTCGATCAGGGTGTTATCGCTGGATGCGCCGGCGGTACTTTTGACAACCTGGTTGCTGCTGCCGATATCCTCGGAGGTTACTCCACCGGCTGTGCTGCATTCAATCTTTCTGCCTACCCTGCAAGCCAGCCTGCATACATCGAGCTTGTAAGAAACGGCTCTGCCGCAAAGCTTATGGAAGCCGGTGTAACTCTCCGTACCGCATTCTGCGGACCTTGCTTTGGTGCAGGTGACGTACCTGCCAACGGTGGGCTTTCCATCCGTCACTCCACCCGTAACTTCCCCAACCGCGAAGGCTCAAAGCCGGGTAACGGTCAGATTGCAGGCGTTGCTCTCATGGATGCACGCCCCATCGCGGCAACCGCAAGAAACGGCGGTATCCTCACTCCTGCAACAGAAATTGAAGTTACATATTCAGACCCCAACTATAAATTCGATCCCACGGTATACAACAACCGCGTATACCGCGGCTTTGGAGAACCGAAGCCACAGAATGAACTTAAAATCGGTCCGAACATCGCCGACTGGCCGGTAATGTCACCCCTTACCGAGGATATGCTTCTCCGCGTGGCTTCCGTCATCACCGACCCGGTAACTACCACCGACGAGCTTATTCCCTCCGGTGAAACCTCATCCTACCGTTCAAATCCTCTGAAGCTCTCCGAGTTCACCCTTTCAAGAAAGGATCCCGAATACGTGGGACGCGCAAAAGCCGTACAAGCCTTTGAAAAGGCACGTCTTGACGGTGCTGACACCTCACTTGGCGAGCTTTCTGGTGTGTTTGCAAAGATGAAAGAGATCAAAGCATCCGTTACCCCTGCAAACGTCGGTATCGGAAGCGTTGTTTACGCAAACAAGCCCGGTGACGGTTCTGCCCGTGAGCAGGCGGCATCCTGCCAGAAGGTTCTCGGCGGATGGGCAAATATCGCCGTGGAATACGCAACCAAGCGTTACAGAAGTAACCTTATCAACTGGGGTATGCTTCCCTTCCTCTACGACAATGCAGATGATTTCGCCATCGGCGACCACATCTATCTTCCCGACATCCGTGAGGCTGTTGCGGCGTCGAAGTACGAATTCCCTGCATACATCATCAAGGCAGACGGCAATGTAAAAGCCATCACTCTTAAGATGGGCGAGCTTACCGACGACGAGCGCACCATCATCCTCTGCGGCTGCCTTATTAACTACTACAAGGCAGGCAACTGATATAAGTTACAGCAACAGAAAAGGATGCCAATCGGCATCCTTTCTTTGTTTTATTCAAGCTCCATCACACCACCGAACATATTTGCTCCGTGGACTATGGTAAAAACAGGACTTACTGCTTGCAGTTCAGTATCGCTTATGTCCGGTCTTTCGGGGCGGTCCCCCGACATTTGCGGTGGAACTGCACCATCGCCCCCAGGGCGTTTACCACCATCAGGGAA
>JAZRPJ010000165.1:0-18244 GCA_045649205.1 Candidatus Flemingiibacterium sp. | reverse complement strand
AGCGAGCTGATGCTCATTAAAAGTAAAATGCTTCTGCCTCGCACAGAAGAGGAAGAAGACCCAAGAGCAAAGCTTGCGGCGGCACTTGCCGAATATCAGAAAATGAAGCAGGCGGCGGTTTACCTTCACGAGCAGTATTCCCTATATTCCGGGCGAATGGTCAAGGATTCCGACGAGGTGAAGCCTGACTCGGGGCGGCTTGAACCCCAGAAGATCACCGCTCTCAGCCGTGTAATGGTGGCGATGCTCCGCTCCCTTGACAAGGCGGCTATGGAAAACGTCAACCGTGCGGCGGCGGAGCAACCCTTCGAGCGGATCTTGCGTACTCCCATCGTTCCCGTCAGCGGAAAGATCTTCGGAGTTATACGTTATCTTGTGAGAAACGGCGAATCCCTTTACACATCAATACTTTTAAGCGCAAAGACAAGAAGTGAGCTTATTGCAACCTTCCTTGCCATGCTTGAGCTTATCAAAAAGAATAGAGTTACTCTGCGCCCTGTCACCGAAGACGATTTCGGTGAGATTACGGATTTCAGAGTAAATCTCAACTATGAAAGAAGAAAAGAGGCAGGTGACAACGATGGAGAAAGCTATAATTGAGGCGGTGCTTTTTGCCGCCGGTCATTCGGTGGAGTACGAAAAGCTTGCGGAGGCTATTGACGGTACGCTGAATGAACTTAAAGAGCATCTTTCGGCTATGGCGGCGGAATACGAAAAAGAAGAAAATTGCCGCGGCATCCGCCTTGTAATGTACGAGGACTCCTGCCAGCTTTGTACGAAAGAGGAATACATAGATAAGATCAGAGGTGCGCTGGGTATCAAAAACGGCGGTAATCTCTCCAAAAGCTCCCTTGAGGTTCTGGCAATTGTGGCGTATCATCAGCCGGTTACACGCTCGTATATTGATTCGGTGCGCGGAATAGATTCAAACTACTCGGTCAATAATCTTGTGGATAAAGGACTTATCGAGGTCTGCGGACGGCTTGAAGCACCGGGAAGACCTGCACTTTACAAAACAACGGACGATTTTCTCCGTCTTTTCGGAATAAGCACAATAGCAGAGCTTGTTCCCGTTGATTTCATGGCGGTGCCGGAAATTCCGAAGGATGAGGTGGAAGAAGAAAGCAATTAACTTTAGGGAGGCGAGAATAGGTGGGATTTCTCATAGCGCTTTTGGCTGTTCTTTTATTAATTCTCATAATTCTCGTACTTAAAGTCAGTGTAAGAGTTACATCGGGAGAGAATTATACACTAAAGCTCGGTGTAGGAATATTCCGGATGACACTGTATCCGAGAAAAGAAAAAACTATTCGCCTTTCGGACTATGAAATAAAAAAATACCGGAAAAAGCTTAAAAAGCAGGAAGAAAAAGAAAGAAAAAAGCTTTTGAAGAAAAAAACCGTCAAAAAGGGGAATGCTCCTGCGGCGAAGACGAAAGAAGCTCCGAAAAAACGTGATATAATGGGGATGATTGATAAAATCCGCGAAGTTACGCTTGAGTTTCTCACTCATTTCGGACGGCACTTAAGTATAAAAATAAAACGGCTTCACATAACGGTGGCAACGGACAATGCGGCAAGCACAGCAATGCTTTACGGTGCTGTCTGCGGTGCGGTTACCTGCCTTCTTGATATTATGGGGGGCAGTCTTCACCTTAAATATGCAAAGGATGCGGTAGTTTCGGTTGAGCCTGACTTTACGGGGACAAAAACTAAGGCAATTGTTGATATCACTTTTTCCTTCCGCACCTGGCAGCTTCTCGATATTATTATCAGAAGCGCATGGAAATACTATAACTACAGTTAGAATACAAAATCAAAATTTATATAAAGGGAGATGCAAAAAATGGCAGACAACAAAATTTCGGGTATTATTGAAACCTCGCTTGAACAGATTAAAAATGTGGTGGATGCAAACACCATCATCGGTACACCCATTAATACACCCGGCGGAACTACCGTTATTCCCGTATCAAAAATTATGGTAGGCTTTGCATCCGGCGGCGTTGACTATGTAGGAAAAAATGCAAAGGGCGCATCCGATGACGCACGCCGTGCCGTTCCTGCGGCGACTAACTTCGGCGGAGGCGGCGGAACCGGCGTTACTGTACAGCCCGTGGGATTTCTCGTAATTTCTCCGGACGGAAGCGATGTACAGCTTCTCAATATCGGTTCTGCGGCATCGGGAGATAAGATCGATTCAATTTCCAACCTTATCGAAAAATCCCCGGATATCATAAACAAAATCAAAGCAATTTTTGTAAAAAACAAAAAGGAAGCAGATAAAGAAGAAACGGTATCCGAGGAATAATTTTCGCCGCATAAACGGAGCATTGCGGCAAATCCTTTAGATGAGAAAATCTAAAGGAGGGCTTATATGCGAAAAAAATTATTATCTGCATTTTTAGCGGCGGTGACTATGCTTTCTGCTGTGAAAATATATGCTTCGGCGGAGCTGCCTCATGTGTCCGATATACAGCTTTCAGCAAAATCCGCTGTATTACTTGAAGAATCCACGGGGCATATACTGTACGAAAAAGATTCGAAAACCCGACGTCCCATGGCGAGTACCACCAAAATCATGACGGCAATCTGTGCTATTGAACTTGGCGGACTTGACCGTGAAATCACTGTAAAAGACAATACGGTGGGGGTTGAAGGCTCGTCCATATACCTTAAAGCCGGGGACAAAATCACCCTTGAAGAGCTTATATGGGCGGTCATGCTTGAAAGTGCGAACGATGCGGCGGAAACTCTTGCGGTGGAGCTTGGAGGCTCGGTTGAAGGCTTTGCCGAAATTATGAACCGAAAGGCGTCGGAGCTTGGGCTTGAAAATACTCATTTTACAAATCCCCACGGGCTTTCCGAGGAGAATCATTATACAACCGCCGAGGATCTGGCGAAGATCGCCGCTTATGCCATGAAAAATGAGCAGTTCCGTGAAATTGCTTCAACCGATTACCACAAAATCGACTACGGTGAGTCCACGAGAAATCTGCGAAATCACAATAAGCTTTTGCGGCTCTATGACGGAGCTGTGGGTGTTAAAACCGGATTTACAAAATTAAGCGGACGGTGTCTTGTTTCGGCGGCGGAGAGGGAAGGGCTTACCCTTATAGCGGTGACTCTTGATGCTCCCGACGACTGGAACGATCATGCAAGGATGCTTGACTACGGGTTTTCGTCCCTGATGCGTCTTAACCTTATCGACCCCGGTGAGGCGGCATATATTATCCCATGCATCGGCGGTGACGGAAGGCAGGTGCTTGTCAGAAATACTGACGGACTTTCTCTCGTTTTGCCGAGAGGGGAGTATAATGTCACCGAAAGAGTGATTTTACCTCACTACTTTTTTGCGCCCGTCACGGCTGGAGATGTTGTGGGAAAGCTGCAATTTCTTGACGGAGAGGAGCTTCTCGGCGAAGTCCCGCTTGTGGCAGAGGAATCCGTTGAACGGGTACAATACAAACAAGGAATACTTGAAAGAATATTTAACTGAAATGACAGAAAAAACTGAAATTCGTTTGCAGAAATATATGGCGGATTCAGGCCTTATGAGCCGTCGTGCCGCGGAGGAGGAGATCCTCCGTGGGGCGGTCAAGGTCAACGGAATTGTCGCCGAAATCGGACAGAAAATTGATCCCGACACCGACAGGGTGGAATATCGGGGCGAAGTGATAAAGAACGGCTTCAAAAAGTACATATATGTAATGTTGAACAAGCCCCGCGGCTATGTTACAACTGCGGCTGACGAGCGAGGAAGGCCTACGGTGGTAGAGCTTTGCCGTGACGTGGGAGCGAGAATCTACCCTGTGGGGCGGCTCGACATGGATTCGGACGGATTACTGCTTCTCACCAATGACGGGGAGCTTGCAAATAAGTTAACTCACCCTAGGCACTCCATACCGAAAATATATCATGTGGAGGTTGAGGGAATTGTTGATCGCCAGACTCTACGTCAGCTGTCCTCTCCAATGGATATTGACGGCTACGAGATCATGCCCGTAAAGTGTTCGGTTATATCGGTGAAAAAGGATACTCGCCGTGGAGATTATTCGGTAATCGAAATGGAACTTTATGAGGGACGCAACCGTCAGATACGAAAGATGTGCGCACAGTGCGGACTTACGGTAAAGCGACTTACGAGAGTTGCTATCGGGGATTTGAAGCTGGGCAATCTTAAAAGCGGTGCATGGCGTCATCTTACAAAGACCCAGGCAGAATACCTTAAGAGCGGAAAATAAATTTGCCCTCTCACCCACTTCGTGAGAGCTACCCCGGATGGGGAGCCTTGCTATACGGAAGCGTCTATATCAGCCTCCCCTTTTGGGGGAGGTGGCACGGCGAGAGCCGTGGCGGAGAGGGTAAAACCCAAGCTAATTAACAATATAATTTGGAGATAATATAAAATGCTTATAATCAAACCGATTCAGGACAAAAGGCTCCAGGAGGAGCTTGCTACCAAATGCGGTGTTACATACAAGCCCGATCTAGTTGCGTACGGGGCGTGGGTAAGCGATGAATTTGTGGGAATAAGTCAGTTCCGTATGGGCAAGGAAGGGGCTATTTGTGATCTTGCAAAAGCTAATGGAACAGACGATACTGAGGCTATGTTCATCATGGGCAGACAGACCATGAATTTCATGGATCTTCACGGTACACACTCAGCATATTTTGAGGGTGACTGTGATGAAAAATTCATAGAATGGCTTGGTTTTACTAAAAACGCCGAGGGAAGATGGTGGGCGGACCTTTCCGCTTTTTTCAAGTCCCCCTGCAGTGCGGATAAACTCGATAAATAAGGAGATTACATATGAACCGTTCATGCCTAGGAACGCTTGCAAGCATTCTTGCAGCGACAATTTTAATGTCTGCGGTAATACTTGCAGGCTGTGCAAAGCCCGGAAATACGGACGAAGAAACAAAATCTCACCGTATAGATGCCCCGACGCTTGATACGAATAACCATAGCGGCGACACCCCCGTGAAAACTCCTGATACTTCCGCTCCCGATACCACCGGTAAGCCCGATAACGGCGAAGTGCGTATCAGCTTTTTTGCGGCGGGAGATAACATCATTCACGAAAACGTGTTCCTTGATGCGCGCTCAAGAGCGTCAGCAGGACAGGAGTATAATTTCATAGATATGTATGACGGCGTGGCGGAGCTTATTAAATCTGCCGACCTCGCTTTTATAAACCAGGAAACTCCCATCTGCGGCGACGAGCTTGGCGTTTCGGGTTACCCGAACTTCAACTCTCCCGAGGCTGTGGGCGATACACTTATAGAGCTTGGCTTTGATGTTATAAATATCGCCACAAACCATATGCTCGACAAAAGTGAGAGAGGCTACAGAGGAGCACTCAATTATTGGGATACCAAGAAGGAAGTTACCGTTATTGGCGGATACCGCAATAAGGCGGATTATGAAAATATCCGCATAGTGGAAGCTAAAGGCGTTTCCATAGCATTTATTTCCTACACATATGACACAAACAAGATGTACCTGCCCGCCGGCAGTGAGATGCATATACCGTACATTGACGAGGCAGAAATCGTCCGTATGACAAAGAAGGCGGACAGCCTTGCCGACCTTGTATTTGTTGTAATGCACTGGGGCGGCGAGAACGAAAACAGTCATGTTCCTTCTAATTCCCAGAAATCACTTGCCGCTGCAATTACCGAGGCAGGAGCTGACGTTATCCTCGGCGGTCATCCTCATGTAATTCAGCCTATGGAGTGGAAGAAGGCTTCCGACGGCAGTGATACCCTTGTTATCTACTCCCTCGGCAATTTTATTTCGACCCAGTACAACAACCGCAATCTTGTAGGCGGCGTTGCGACTTTCGATATCGTCAAGGATAAAAACGGTAATATAACCATCGAAAAGCCCGTTTATATTCCCACAGTTACCCATTACAATCAAGAAAGACTCGGTCTTCAGATCTATCTTATGGAAGACTACACGGCGGAGCTTGCCGCACTTCACGGAAATCCGGTCTTCGGTCAAACCGCAGATTGGCGTATCTGGAATCTGGAGCGAATCAGGAGCTATGCTAAAAATAATGTAAGCTCTGAATTTTTACCCGACTTTTTAAAGTAAAGGAAGGCGATATAAGTGCTTGAAAGCCTGTTTTTTAGCCTGAATACAGTTGCTCCGATTTTTCTTATTGTAATTGTGGGCGCAGTGCTGGGGAAGATGAAATTTTTCTCCGGCGACTTCCTATCTGTTTGCGATAAGCTTGTATTCAATGTCTGCCTGCCATGCCTTGTTTTTAAGAATATCGTTACCGCAGACCTTGGTGAAAGCCTCGACTTAAAGCTGATAATTTACTGCAGCGCGGCAGTGCTGGCGGCGATCCTTATACTCTGCCTTACAGTGCCGATCTTCATTCGTGACAACGCAAAAAGAGGCGCCTTCGTTCAGGGGGCATTCCGCTCCAATTCGGCAATTCTCGGCATAACTCTCGCTGAAAATATGTTCCCCGGTCAGGGTGAGTTTGCCATGGCGATGGTGATTCCGTTCGTCGTTCTTATCTACAATGCCTTCGCGGTGGTGGTGCTCAGCATTTTTGCACCCACTGACGGAAAGCTTACGCCAAAGCAATTCTCGGCGAAAATTCTCAAAACCATTATACATAACCCTCACATTATCTCAATCGTGCTTGCTTTTCTCTGGCTTCTCATATTTGGCACGATTCCGGCAGATCTTAACACAGCCTCTTCCTTCAACGTTATCGCTTACCGAAGCCTCGACTACCTTTCAAGCATTGCTGCTCCGTTGGCACTCATCAGCCTTGGCGCGAACTTCAAGCTTGAATCTTTAAAGGGCAGGATCGGTGCGGCAATTGGAGGTACGGTCGTTAAAATCGTTGCAGTACCGCTTATCGCTGTTATCGGCGGTATCATGATGGGATTTAACGGAGTTTCGCTCGGCGTTATTTTTGTCATATTCGGAAGCCCGTCTGCAATTTCCTGCTATGTCATGGCAAAGCAGATGAAAAGTGACCACGAGCTTGCGGCACAGATCATGCTGATTTCAACACTTTTCAGTACACTAACCCTATTTGTGGGAATCTTTATACTCAGGGAAATGGGACTCATATGAAGCTGATAATCGCGGAAAAACCATCCCTCGCACGTTCAATTATAACCGCTCTCGGCGGAAGTACCCGTGGGAGCGGTTTCTATACTCACGGAGAATACTACGTCACCTGGGCATACGGACACCTTTTTTCCCTCATCGACCTTGAGGGATATACCGGGGATGATCCGTCGAAGAAGTGGAGCATGGACAATCTCCCATGCTTCCCCGAGGAATTTAAGTATGAGCTTCAAAAAGGCGGTCGTGATGACGGAATTGCAAGGCAGTTCGATACCATAAAGGCACTCTGTAACCGCTCGGACGTAGACACCATAATAAATGCCGGGGACTCGGACAGAGAGGGCGAAATTATCGTTAGACTTTGTATTATGAAATCCTTCGGACTTTCTCCGTCTGAACCTTTTTATGTGGAGGGCAAAAGATTTGCCAGACTATGGCTTCCCGATCAGACGGCGGAAACCATCATTGCTGCGGCATCTGACCCTCCGCCGGAGAATGATTATGACCGCCTTGCCGATGAAGGCTTTGCAAGAACCTACATGGACTGGCTTTATGGCATAAATCTCACCAGATATGCTACATTAAAATCCGGCTCGTTTCTTCGTGTTGGACGTGTCATTGTGCCAATTATCCGTGCAATCTGTGAGCGCGACCGTGCAATACGCAATTTCACCCCCGAAAAATATTATCAGCCTTTCTCCTCGGAGCTTACCGGGGGCGAGGCGGTAGAGCTTCTTTCAAAAAAGAAATTCGATAAAAATTCTCTTGTCGGCTGTGAAAAGCTGTGCGCTCATTATAATTCCCTCGGAGCAGTTGTCACTGAGGTTAAGAGGAAAAAGGATAAGCTTTCACCTGGCAAGCTGTGGTCACTGTCAAAGCTCCAGGGCTTCCTCGGTAAGAAGTACAAGATGTCCATGGCACAGTCACTTGAGATCGTGCAGAAGCTTTATGAGGAGGGCTATGTGACCTACCCCCGTACCAACTCCGAATATCTTGCCACAGCGGAAAAGGATAAGGTTAAAAAGATAGTCGACAGAATTGCATCCATCGGATACCCTATCACCTTCAAGGACACAAAGCAGATTTTCGACGACTCCAAGATCGAGGCTCACTCCGCTTTGACTCCCACCTTGAAAATTCCCGATAAAATGCGGCTTTCCGAGGATGAAATGAAGGTCTACTCTGCGATCATGCGGCGTTTTGCGGCAGTGTTCTGCGCCGCCGACTGTATCGTTGATAAAACGGAGATCAAAATAAGGGTTGGGAATCCACCGGACGACGGTGAGGAATTTATCCTCAAAGGGACAGTCATGGTAGAGCCTGGCTGGACGAAGATCGATGAATACACCTCAAAGGATAAGCTTCTTCCGAAATTGCAGAAGGGCGATTCAGTCAATATTAATTTTAACCCCACCGAAAAAGAAACAACACCGCCGAAGCATTACACTATCGAAACCTTAAACAATTATCTTAAAAATCCCTTCCGTGACGAGCTTTCTAAAAAGTCAGATGACACGGATGACACCGAAGAATACCGTGCGATCTTCGAGGGACTTGAGCTTGGCACGGAGGCGACACGTACGCAGATTATCGACAACGCCCGTTCTTCCGGTTATATTCAGCTAAAAAAGGATGTTTACACAATTCTTCCCGATGGGGAAAATTTGGTGGATTCTCTCGGTGAAATGGGCATCGGTATGGATAAATACAAGACAGCCGAGCTTGGTAAGGCGCTCAAACGTGTATACCGTGGCGAGATAAGCGTCAAGGATGCCACCAAAATCGCCGAGAAAGAAATCTCCGATATTTTAGCCCTTGCGAATTCTCCAGATTCAAGCGGATTTGCCGGAGATGTTATCGGGAAGTGTCCCTTGTGCGGTTGTGATGTGGTGCGCACCCGTCGGGGATACGGCTGCAGCGGTTATAAGGAAGGCTGTAAGTTCACGATCTGGGCGAATATCGCCGGACGGCGTATATCCGTAACCGAAGCGAAGGCTCTTATCGAAAATGGACGAACACCTACCCTTTCCGGCTTTATTTCAAAAAAGGGGACGGAATTTTCGGCAATACTCAAGCTTGAGGGCGAAAAGGTGGTTTTCGAGTTTGAGAAGGGCGGATATGCACCCCGGATTTCGGGTAATTTTGTACCGCCGCCATCTCCCGTAGGCAGCCCTGATGTGGGCAAGTTGACGCCGGGAATACCGGTTGACTACACATTTTCTTGATTAAAGAAAGGCAAAACAATGAATTATAAGCACAAATATATCCTTTTTGACCTTGACGGCACTCTTGATGACCCCTTTGACGGAATCACCGGTGCAGTGCAGTACGCTATGGCGAAATTCGGGGTCAAAACGGAGAAGGAAAATTTAAAATGCTTCATCGGTCCTCCCCTTGCCGAATCGTTCATGAAATATTTCGGACTTGATGAAAAGGATGCAAAAACTGCGGTAGATTACTATCGGGAATATTACCGTCCCACCGGTATTTTTGAGGTGAAGATTTACGAGGGTATTCCCGAGCTTCTCGGACGGCTTCACGGGGAGGGATGCGAGCTGATTCTTGCCACCTCAAAGCCTACTGTGTTTGCGGACATGATTCTTGAAAAGTTCGATATGAAGCAGTATTTTGCCGCTATATTCGGCAGTGAGCTGGACGGGCGACGGGTAAAAAAGGGAGAGGTAATTGCTTATGCCCTTGAAAACCATCCCATAGACATAAAGGATGCCATAATGGTTGGCGACCGCTTCCACGATATTGTGGGCGCTCACGAGAACGGAATCCCATGCATCGGTGTGACCTTCGGCTACGGAAGCCGAGAGGAATTTACCGAGTACGGTGCGGAGCATATCGTTGACACAGTAGGGGAGCTGGAAGCAATTCTGTAATGTATAAAAATACCTCCTTGCGGGCAATATAAGCCAAAGCAAGGAGGTATTTTTATGAATATGGACGATAAAACATATAAGAAATATGCGAAAAAACGGGCGAAAAAATCAAATCTTCCTGCCAACTGCGCAAAAGCTTTTCTGATTGGCGGAATTATCTGCGCTACCGGTCAGGGGTTATTCGATTTATATAAGTATCTCGGTATGAGCGAGGAGGATGTAAAAAGCCTTGTTCCGGTTTCCCTTATCTTTATAGCATCCCTTCTTACGGCACTTAACGTATTCGACAACATAGCCAAATTTGCAGGTGCAGGGACTCTTGTTCCCATCACGGGATTTTCCAATGCTGTAACCTCACCTGCCCTTGACACCAAGGCGGAGGGCTTTATTTTAGGCGTGGGGGCGAAAATTTTCACGGTAGCAGGACCGGTGATCTTATACGGCACACTGGCTTCGGTGATTTACGGAATAATTTTGTATATTGTGAGGATGTTCTGATGCAGAAGGGAATCATAAAGTTAAAGAACAAGCCGAGGGTTCGGTGCGCCGGAACGGTTGTTGGAAAAAAAGAGATGGACGGTCCCCTCGCCGGTTGCTTTGATAAATACGACGAAACCGATACTTTTGATATGCCCACATGGGAGCAGTCAGAGAGTGAGATGCAGAGAATTGCGCTGAATACCGCCCTTGACAAAGGGGGAATGAAAATCCACGATATCGATGCTATTTTCGCCGGGGATCTGATCAACCAGTGTACCTCCAGCGGATACGGGCTTGCGAATTTCGATACCCAGTTCTTCGGGCTGTTCGGGGCTTGCTCTACGGCGGCGGAGAGTATGATTTTGGCATCAATGCTTATAGATTCGGGAAAATACACAAGAGCGGCGGCGGTGACATCATCCCACAACTGCTCGGCGGAACGCCAATTCCGCTTTCCGCTTGAATACGGAGGGCAGCGCACCCCTACTGCACAGTGGACGGTGACCGGCTCTGCGGCAATCATACTCGAAGCGGAGGGGGGCGGTCCCTATGTGAAGGAAGTCCTGCCGGGGCGAGTATGCGATAAAGGTATAACCGATAACGCCAATATGGGGGCGGCTATGGCTCCTGCGGCAGTCGATACGCTGAAGCGGTATTTCGATGAATCGGGGAAAAAACCGGAGAATTTCGATGCTATTTTTACCGGCGACCTTGGGTACGAAGGAAGCGGCATCCTTGTTGATTTGCTCCGTGCGGAAGGGTACGATATATCTGCAAATCACCGTGACTGCGGACTTATGATATATGACCGTGAAAGGCAGGACGTACACGCCGGCGGTTCGGGATGCGGATGCAGCGCCACGGTATTCGGCGGATACATTCTTCCAAGGCTTGCAGACGGAGAATATGAGGATATCCTTTTTATGGCAACAGGAGCGATGATGAACACTGCCAGCCTGCAGCAGGGGTTGACTATTCCCGGGATCGCACATCTATTGCGGCTGCGTTCAAATTATAAGGCTAAATGAGGGGATTTCATCGGTTATGGAAAATGTAATGAACTATGTATGGGCATTTGTTGTAGGCGGTTTTTTGTGCGTTATAGCCCAGATCCTTATTGATAAGACAAGGCTTACCCCGGCGAGAATACTCGTTTTTTATGTTGTTGCCGGTGTTATACTGACCGGAATCGGTCTGTACCAGCCCCTTGTGGATTTTGCCGGATGCGGCGCTACAGTGCCCCTTACGGGCTTCGGTTATTCTCTTGCCAAGGGGGTGGAAAAGGCTATTTCCGAGCGCGGTGCTATCGGTATACTGACCGGAGGTCTTACTGCTACCTCCGCAGGTATCGCTTCGGCGATTGTATTTGCCTGGTTTGCGGCGCTTATGTTTAAGGGAAAGCCTAAAAGTTAGGTGATTTGTGATCTTCAAACGGGTGATCTGTGAATCACCCATACATAAAGAAAGTACGTGAAAAATAGTAAAAAGTGAGCCTCTCAAGTAAAAACAATACATTCAAGGGAGGCGTTTTTGTGCATTTTTCTTACAAATCGTCACAATCCACAAAATAAAAGGCAAAAGTTTTACATCCTTTTCTCAAAATCTCTATTGACTATTTTTGTCGTTTCGTGTATACTATTGTTGTGTACATATTTTGAAATTTTTGTTTCTAAATGTGTTGTTACGGCTGCGGACGAGTATTGGTCTGCTTTTTGTTTTTCTTGATATGAGGAGAGTGGCTTACACCTCTTTGTATATAAATTAATATTATTTTTTGGAGGAACATGACAATGTTCAAGAAAATCACTTCAATCGCGCTTGCACTGGTTATGGTTCTTTCTCTTTGCATGACGTTTGCTTCTTGCGGAGAAGAAACAACTCTTAAGGGTATGAGCGAATCTCCCCTTGCTGCTCCAGCCCTTACCAAAGATTTTGAAATCAAGGAAGATTTTAAGATCGGTTTCATCTTTTTACATGATGAAAACTCCACCTATGACCTCAACTTCCTCAACGCAGCTCTCGCAGCACAGGAAGCTCTCGGTCTCACCAACGAGCAGGTTATTATCAAGAAGAACATCCCCGAAACCGATGCTTGCTACCAGGCAGCTGCTGACCTTGTAGACCAGGGTTGTGATATCGTATTCGCAAACTCTTTCGGCCATGAGGACTTTATGATTCAGGCTGCTGAAGCATTCCCTGAAGTACAGTTCTGCCATGCAACCGGTACTAAGGCTCACACCGCAGGACTTGACAACTACCAGAACGCTTTCGCTTCTATCTACGAAGGCAGATTCCTTGCAGGTGTTGTTGCAGGTCTTAAGCTCAACGAAATGATCGCTGCAGGCAAGTTCACTGCTGAAGAAGCAAAGATCGGCTATGTTGGCGCATTCACCTATGCAGAAGTTATTTCCGGTTACACCTCTTTCTACCTTGGCGCTAAGTCTGTATGCCCCACTGTAACCATGGACGTTCAGTTCACCGGTTCTTGGTTCGACATCACAGAAGAAAGCAACGCTGCTAAGGCTCTTATCGCAAGAGATTGCAAGCTTATCAGCCAGCACGCTGACTCCATGGGCGCTCCTTCCGCTTGCGAAGAAGCAGGCATTCCCAACGTATCCTACAACGGAAGCACCTATGACGCTTGCTCCGAAACCTTCATGGTTTCCTCTGCGATCAACTGGGCTCCTTACTTCATGTACATCGCAAAGTGCGTTAACACCGACACCGATATCGCTGACGACTGGTGCGGCGGCATTAACGAAGGCTCTGTAGTGCTTACCGGTCTTAACCTCGATGTTGTTGCTGACGGCACCGTTAAGGCAGTTGAAGACAAGATCGCTGAATTCAAGGCAGGCACCCTCAAGGTATTTGCTACCGATACATTTACTGTAAACGGCGAAGCTCTCACCGAATACATGGCAGACGTTGACACTGACGCAGCTTTCGAGGCTGACACTCAGGTTATCGCTGACGGATACTTCAGCGAGTCTTCCTTCCGTTCCGCACCTTACTTCGATATTCGCATTGACGGTATCACTCTTGTAAACGAAAAGTTCTGATTTTCCACTACCGGTGAGGTAATGGATATTGCAATAAGGCGGAGTTTTACTCCGCCTCTATTGCTTATTTTGCAGTAAAGCATACAAATATTAACGGAGGTATTTTCGTGGAAAAGCAAATCGCTTTGGAACTAATCAATGTTACCAAAACCTTTGGAAGCGTAGTGGCAAATAAGGACGTTAATCTTGTTCTGAAAAAGGGCGAAATTTTGGCTCTGCTGGGTGAAAACGGCAGTGGAAAAACTACCCTCATGAACATGATTGCCGGCATATATTATCCCGATTTCGGTGAAATGAGGGTCGGAGGACAACCGGTTGTTGTCCGCTCACCCAAGGACGCATTCCGCCATGGAATCGGAATGATCCATCAGCATTTTAAGCTGATCGACGTTTTTTCTGCCAGCGAAAATATCACTCTCGGTATACATGACGGCAAAAAATACAATTTAGCCGACGTTAACCGCCGTGTTGCGGAAATCTCCGACAGATACGGCTTTCATCTTGACCCCACAAAGAAAATCCATGAGATGTCTGTTTCCGAGAAGCAGACGGTTGAAATAATAAAAGTCCTTTACCGCGGTGCGGACATTCTTATTCTTGACGAGCCCACAGCGGTACTTACTCCCCAGGAAACCGAAAAGCTTTTCGCCATCCTCCGCCGTATGCGTGATGACGGAAAATCAATCATCATCATAACCCATAAAATGCATGAGGTGCTTTCCATCTCTGACCGTGTAGCCGTCCTTCGCCGCGGCGAGCATATCGCAACTGTCGAAACTGCAGCCACTACCGAAAACGAGCTTACCGAGATGATGATCGGCAAGAAAATAACATTGAACATTGAACGCTCCGAGCCGAAAAATGTAGAAAAGCGACTCGTCGTTAGTAATATGAGCAGTACCAACGCCGAGGGCCTAAAGGTTCTCGACAACATTTCATTTACCGCTAACGGCGGTGAAATCCTCGGCATTGCCGGTATTGCCGGAAGCGGTCAGCGCGAGCTTCTTGAAGCCATTGCCGGACTCTACCACCTTGATGACGGTACAATAACCTACTTTGACCCCAACACCGGAAACGAAGAAAATCTGCGTGATAAAACTCCCCTTCAGATTCGTGACCTTGGAGTGCGTCTGTCATTTGTTCCGGAAGACAGACTTGGAATGGGACTCGTTGGAAGCATGGACATGACGGACAATATGATGCTCCGAAGCTACAGTAAAGGTCATTCCATATTTCTTGACCGCAAAAAGCCAAAGGACTTGGCAGAACACATGATTAAATCCCTTGAAATTTCAACTCCGGGCGTGTCAACTCCGGTTCGCCGTCTTTCCGGCGGTAACGTGCAGAAGGTGCTTGTCGGACGTGAAATTTCTTCTGCCCCGTCGGTATTTATGGCGGCATATCCCGTGAGAGGTCTTGATATCAACTCCTCGTACACCATTTACAATCTTCTCAATATGCAGAAAGAGAAGGGCGTTGCCGTAATTTTCGTGGGCGAAGGTCTTGACGTGCTTCTTGAACTTTGCGACAGAATTATGGTAATCAACGGCGGTAAAATCACCGGCTTTGCCGATGGAAGAACCGCAACTAAAGAAGAAATCGGACTTATGATGACGAAGGGACATGGCGTCCACGAGTCGGGTGACATCCACAAGACAGAAAGCAGCGAGGAGGTGGGGAATTAATGAAAAAGACGGAATCTCATGTATCACATACATCACATACATCCCATGTGAAAGAACCGCTTATTCACATTACAAAGCGCGGAAATATTACATGGCAGCAGGCAATTTTAGTCCGTATTGGTGCGGTGCTTTGCGCGCTTGTCGCTACGGCACTTATTATAATGCTGCTTGCAAAAGAGAATCCAATTGACATCTATTCCTCCATGTTCAGCGGTGCATTCGGAACACCGCGCCGTATATGGAATTTACTTAATAGAACCTGCGTGCTTCTTGGTGTTTCCCTTGCCGTAACTCCCGCATTCCGTATGAAATTCTGGAACTGCGGTGCGGAGGGACAAACCCTTATGGGCGGACTTGCTGCCGCGGCTTGTATGCTCTATTTCGGCAATCCCTTTACCGCTATGTTTGGCGAAACATGGGGACTTGTAGCCCTTTTCGCAACAATGTTTGTAATCAGCGTAATCGCAGGTGCGCTCTGGGCTGTAATTCCGGCACTCTTTAAGGCATTCTTTAATACCAACGAAACGCTGTTCACTCTTATGATGAACTATATTGCAATTCAGATCATACGTTTCTGTCTGAAAATTTGGGCAAAGGATGGTTCCGGTACACTGACGGCAATGCCTCAGTTCCGTTTCCCGAAAATCTTCGGTCAGGAATATTTGCTTACCATTATCGCTGTTCTTGTTATTTGTGTGCTGATGTACATTTACCTTCGCTACAGTAAGCATGGATATGAAATTTCCGTCGTCGGTGAGAGCGAGAATACAGCACGTTATATCGGTATTTCCGTTCCGAAGGTTATAATCAGAACAATGATTATTTCCGGTGCTCTCTGCGGCTTTGTAGGTCTTCTTCTCGTTGCTAACGGAAGTTGTACCATTTCTACCGACATAGTAGGCGGTCAGGGCTTTACCGCGATCATGGTTTCATGGCTTGCAAAATTCAATCCGATTTTCATGATTCTCACATCATTGCTTATTGGATTCCTCTCCTGCGGTACAGGTCAGATTTCTACGGATTTCAGACTGGATACATCAATCTGCGATATCATTACCGCTATAATTCTCTTCTTTATCATCGGCTGTGAATTCTTTGTTCAGTACCAGATTCACTTCCGTAAAACGAAAGGGGGAAATGTAAAATGATTCCTTTTCTCGTCAGTGCGATTCGTTTCGCTATGGTACTTTTATTCGGTTCGACAGGTGAAACTATCACCGAAAAATCTGGACATCTTAATCTCGGTATCCCAGGTGTAATGTGTGTCGGTGCATCCTGCGGATGTATGGCGGCATCGATATATCATACTGCGGTGCATGGAAGAATCAACGGCGTGCTTGCTGTTATAATTCCCATAATCGCAACGCTCATCGGCGGTGCATTAATGGGGCTTATTTACAGCTTCCTTACCGTAACTCTCCGTGCAAATCAGAATGTTACCGGTCTTGTTCTCACCACCTTCGGCGTGGGCGTTTCAAAGTACATGATTTCCCAAATAACCCCAACCAGCTTTGTTAAGGCAAGTAAATATTTTCGTGCAAGCCTTCCTTTTGGGGATGATTTAGGGTGGTTTGGCAAGCTGTTCCTTTCCTACGGAATAATGATCTATCTCTCTATAGCCGTAGCACTCATTACTTCGTTTGTGCTGAAAAAGACGCGCCTCGGACTTCACCTGCGTGCGGTAGGTGAAAACCCGGCAACCGCAGATGCTACGGGAATTAACGTTGTGGCTTACAGATATGGCGCAACCTGCGTTGGCTGCGGCATTGCGGGACTTGGCGGAATTACATTCATCATGGACTATCTGAACGGCAGCTGGGAATACGTTATCGACTCTATCGGATGGCTCTCCGTTGCACTTGTAATTTTCACTGTATGGAAGCCGAATTTCGGTATTTTCTGTTCAATTATTTTCGGCGGACTTTACGTTGCCAGCAGTTATATCCCCGGAATCAGCCTTGCTGTCAAGGAGCTTTTCAAAATGCTCCCCTATGTAGTAACAACGGTGGTGCTGATCATAACAAGTATGCGCAACAAGCGTGAAAATCAGCCCCCGGCATCTCTCGGACTTTCTTATTTCCGTGAGGAAAGATAAATATAAAACTAACGCCTGCGGTATCACACCGCGGGCGTTAGTTTTGCTGCAAGATTATTTCCCGTTTCCATTGACATAGTGGGATTTTTTTGGTAAAATTATTATATATCATGTTCTATCTGGAGGGCTATTATGAAAACTCTGTTTATAAACGGTAAGGTAGTTAATGTGTTCACCTCGGAATGTACCCTCGGCGATGTGCTTGTTGAGGACGGGAAAATTATCGGCGTCGGCGACTATAAAGGCGAGGCGGCGGACAATGTGGTGGATGCTTCGGGAAAGGTGATCTGCCCCGGATTTATCGACGGACATATACACATCGAAAGCTCTATGCTGACACCTGCCGAATTTGCCCGTGTTGCTGTGGCACGCGGAACTACTGCGGTTATTGCCGACCCGCATGAAATTGCCAATGTGTGCGGTATTAACGGAATAAAATATATGCTTGAAGCAAGCGCAGATCTGCCCCTTGATATGTATTTTATGCTTCCGTCCTGCGTACCGGCAACGCCTTTCGATGAAGCCGGAGCTGTACTCAGCTCGGCAGATTTGAAGGAGCTTTATTCCCACGAAAGGGTGCTTGGGTTGGGAGAGGTCATGAGCTATCCTCTTGTCCTTGCCGGAGAGCCCGGCGTTCATAGGAAAATTGCCGATGCAGAGGCACTGAAGCTCCGTGTAAACGGCCATGCACCGCTCCTTTCGGGACATGACCTTGACAGATACATCTCCGCTGGTATATACGATGACCACGAATGCTCCTCCGCCGATGAGGCAAAAGAGCGCATCCAAAAGGGACAGCGGGTAATGATAAGGCAGGGAACAGCGGCGAGAAACCTTGAGGGGCTGCTTCCCTTATTCGAGGAACCCTGGGCGAGCCGATGCCTGCTTGTAACCGACGACAAGCATCCGAAGGATTTACTTGAAAACGGACAT
>JAZRPJ010000164.1:0-2050 GCA_045649205.1 Candidatus Flemingiibacterium sp. | reverse complement strand
ACATGGCTACGATCCGACTTTAATATGGGCGTCAAACTTTTCAGCCACAGCGGTATAGGTGAAGATATAGCCGGTGGAATCCTTGAAGGCTACAAGCTGCATGAACTTATAGAGTGTGCCGCTCATAGTGCCGGTGTAGGTATACTGCACCGCAGGCACACCGTCGAGAGCTCCTTCGTCCGGCTCGCCCACATAAGTAAGGTCGGGGAAAAGAGCCTTTAGGTCCGTCTCATATTTTGCCCAGTAATCTTCGATACTTCTGATACTTCCGTCAAGCTCGAAGGCGATGAGGGAAATATTTGAGGGGTCCTGACCGCTGTAGTAAGCGGAGGTCACGCCGGTGGAGATATCTGCCGTCCATTCCTCGGGAATGAAAAGGTCATAGGTAACATCGTCGCTTGAAATCTCCTTATAGCCGAGAGGTGCGTCGGTTTCTTCCTTGCCGCAAGATACAAGAGTGAGGGCGGCGATTACTGCCGCCAGGGTGAGAGCGATTATTTTCTTCATGATTTTTCCTTTCTATAAATAAAAAAAGGTCCATTTTTAGATATTATACCTCTACTTAAGATATTTGTCAACTTCAATTTTGTAAACACTAATCATTATAATTGTAAAAAGGCAAAAAAAATTGACAATTTCCATCTTTTGTGATATAATGTTCGGAAATAATACAATATTTTCGGAGGCCGCCATGCCGCAAAAGAACTATAAACGTACGAAGCTTGCCTGCTATCTCTCCTATCTGGGACTTGCACCGGTCTTCAGCCTTTCGCCCATTTTGTTTGTCACCTTCAATGAACTGTACGGAATTTCCTATACACTTCTCGGAACTCTGGTGCTTGTAAATTTCGTATGTCAGCTGACCGTTGACCTTATTTTCTCGTTTTTCTCCAAGCATTTCAACATGGATATGACGGTGAGAGCCATGCCGCTCTTTGCCTCCACGGGACTTTTTATCTTCGCCCTTGTTCCTATGCTTTTCCCCGAATACGCATACATCGGTCTGCTTGTGGGAACGGTGATCTTCTCGGCGGCGTCGGGACTTGGTGAAGTTACATTAAGTCCGATGATTGCGGCAATTCCCTCGAAGAATCCCGAGAGAGAAATGAGCTTTTTACACTCCCTCTATGCAGGAAGCGTACTTCTTTTGGTGACCGTAAGCTCGGCGTATCTCCAGGTCTTCGGCTCGGAAAAGTGGTTCTGGCTTGCGATTTTCTGGGCGATAGTCCCCATTTTCAACTTCGTCATGTTCTGCCTTTCCCCAATTCCCGATATCAAGCCGGAGCAGAGTGTGACCACCTCCGGCGGAGGTCGGCGGCGAGTGGGCTTTCTTCTCTGTGTTGCCTGCATTTTCTTCGGCGGCGCGACGGAAATAAATATGACAAACTGGATTTCCGGCTATGTTGAAAAGGCACTGGCGGTGGACAACAAGATCCTCTGCGATATTCTCGGAATGGCGCTTTTCGCCATCTTCCTCGGCATCGGAAGAATCTCCTATGCCAAGTTTGGGAAAAATATTTCAAAGGTGCTCCTTGTGGGAATGAGCGGTGCGGCGGTCTGCTATATTATTGCCGGAGTATCCACATGGCCCGTTGTTTCGCTTATTGCATGCGTGTTGACGGGACTTTGCACAGCCATGCTCTGGCCGGGTACGCTTATTCTGATGGAAGAAAAATACACCGGCATTGGTGTTGCGGCTTATGCATTTATGGCGGCAGGCGGTGACTGCGGCGCATCTATCGCTCCACAGCTTATGGGTGCCGTGGTTGACGGAGTTGCGGCAAGCGGCTTTGCGGCAGATCTCGGCATGAAGCTTTCAATGACTCCCGATCAGATCGGAATGAAAGCCGGTATGCTTATTTCCGCCATTTTCCCAATTCTCGGTGTGGCGGTACTGCTTATTATGAAGCGGTATTTTAAAAGAGAAAAGGCGTTATGATGTAAGATGGGGGTACTCTTGTGGGGAGAAACTTTCTTATAAGAAAGTTTCCCCCCAAAGTTCCGCTTTGCGGAACTTTTACCCCTCTTCAAAGAACTTTAATGGGGGGGG
>JAZRPJ010000163.1:0-3519 GCA_045649205.1 Candidatus Flemingiibacterium sp. | reverse complement strand
CGAATATGAAGTTTCACTAAAATCCGCTTATTCCATTTTGTCAAACATCGACAGAGAAAAGTACAATGTGATCACCGTTGGCATTACAAAGGACGGTGATTGGTACTACTATGACGGCAACATTGAAAATATTCCGAACGGAGGTTGGTGTGCCGATTCGGCATCCCTCAAACGTGCGATACTTTCCGCATCACCGTCGGATAAAGCTCTCGTGGTTATTTCCGGCGATAAGGCGGAAAAAATCCCCGTGGATGTAATCTTTCCCGTAATGCACGGCGCGAATGCCGAGGACGGCACCCTTCAGGGGCTTCTTCACCTTTCTGGAATTCCCTATGTGGGCTGCGGATGCGTGACTTCCGCTATTGCGATGGATAAGGGATTCACCAAGCTCGTGGTATATCACTACGGCATACCTCAGGCAAAAAGCGACATTATACCAAGATTCCGCATGGTGAAGGATATGGGCAGTGTTGTCGCATCCTGCGAGGAGATAAGCGGATATCCTCTTTTCGTGAAGCCTGCCAATGCCGGCTCATCAGTGGGCGCATCCAAGGCGAATAACCGTGAGGAGCTTGTTTCCGCTCTGAAGCTGGCTGCAGAGCATGATACCAAAATAATCGTTGAAGAATACATAAAGGGAAAGGAAGTCGAGGTTTCGGTCATGGGCAACGAACCCATGGGCACAGATGCGTACGCCGCCTCCACCCCCGGCAATATTTACCCCGGCGCGGAATTTTACGACTACGACGCGAAGTACAGTGCGGCAAGCACCTCCTCGGCGACGATCCCGGCTGACATAAAGCCGGAAACCGCCAAAAAGATTCAGGACTACGCGAAGATCATCTGTTCAGCCCTTGGCGTAACGGGACTGTCGAGAGTCGATTTCTTCGTCTATGAAAAGGACGGGGAAGAGAAGATCATCTTCAACGAGATCAACACCCTTCCCGGCTTCACCACCATCAGTATGTACCCGAAGCTCCTCATTCACGACGGTATGTCCTACCCCGAAATCATCGACAGACTCATTGCTTTGGCGGCAAAAAAGGAGCGGTAAGGCGCAAAAGGCTCCTCCTCGGGGGGAACTGTCGCCACAGGCGACTGAAAGGGCAAATATCGGCTAAAAGCCCTCTCCGTCACGGCTCACGCCGCGCCACCTCTCCCAAAAGGAGAGGCAAAATAAAGAGTGAACGTCCCTTATTATATGGCAGAAACCACCGCACAGAAAGGAACAACCATAATGATAGGAATTTTTGACAGCGGACTTGGGGGGCTAAGCGCCCTCAAAGAAGTCCGTCGCCTTCTCCCCTCGGAGGATATCGTCTATTTCGGCGATACTGGACGTGTCCCCTACGGCTCACGCTCTAAAGAAACTATTGTAAAATACGCCCTGCAGGACATGAATTTTCTCCTTTCTCACAAGGTGGATGCAGTCATGGTCGCCTGCGGCACGGCAAGCTCAAATGCCCTTGATGTACTGGTGAAAAATCATCCCGATATCCCCATCGTGGGCGTTATTGATGCCGGAGCAAGGGCGGCGGCGAAGATCACGAAAACCGGAACCGTAGCCATTTCCGGAACGGCATCTACAATCGCCAGCGGCAGCTTTGAATCGGCGCTTTCGCGAATCGACGAAGGAATAAAGTCGATACCGATTCCTTGCCCACTGTTTGTTCCCCTTGTGGAAAACGGATTCATCGAAAAGGGCAACAAAATCACAGAAATGACCGTTGAGCATTACCTCGGCGGACTTCGCGGCACCGATGCGGATACCCTCATCCTGGGCTGTACCCACTATCCCATAATCGCCCCGATCATATCGGAGGTCCTGCCCGACCTGAAGCTTATAAACGTAGGCGAGGCCGCGGCTGTGGAGCTAAAGGATATCATCAGCGATAGGTACGGAAGCGCGCAGGAAAGTGGGGTAGGAAGCGTATCCTTCTACGTCAGCGACGAGCCTTACGGCTTCGAAGCCACCGCTTCCATCTTCCTCGGCGAGGAGATCGGCGGCTCGGTTAAGCGCATTGATATTGAAAAATACTGATATATAAAGGAAAAGAAAATGTCACTTCACGAAATATTCCACCGTTATCCGAAAAATTTCCCTCTGCCCCTTGTTCTTGACGGTTCAACCGGCACGTCGCTTATGGCAGAGGGTATGCCTGCCGGTGTCTGCACCGAGAAATGGGTGCTCGAAAATCCCGAAGTCATAAAGAAGATCCAGCACCGCTATATCGAAAACGGCTCTCACGCCGTATACGCTCCCACTTTTGGCGGCAACCGTCCCACCTTGGAGCGAAACGGGATCGACGACTGCAGGAACACAAACAAATCCCTCGCCGCTCTCACCGTGGGAAGCCCCGCACTTGTCGGAGGCGATATGTCCCCCACCGGGCTTTTCATCGAGCCTTTCGGAGACACTCCTTTTGAGGATATTGTAGCCGTCTATAGAGAGCAGGCGGAGGCACTTTGTGAGGCAGGAGTTGACTTTTTTATCTCGGAAACCAATATAAGTCTGCAGGAAGCCAGAGCCGCAGTTCTCGGTATCCGCGAAGTGTCGGATAAGCCGATTTTCGTCACCATGACTGTGGACGAGAGTGGATTCACCCTGGCCGGTGACAGTCTTGCTTCTTGTCTTCTCTCTCTTTCGGAGCTTGGGATCTCCGCTTTCGGTACTAACTGCTCACAAGGCCCGGAGGGTATGCTCACCCTTCTTCGTGAGCTTGTGCCGATGTCCATATCTCTCGGTATTCCGCTGATTGCCAAGCCCAACGCCGGTATGCCTCACGAGGATGAATGCGGATGCCGTCATTTCGACCTTTCCGCCGAGGATTTCGCTGAATTTGTACCGGAATTTCTCACGGCAGGTATCCCGATCATGGGCGGATGCTGCGGCACGGACAGCGATTATGTAAAGGCGATCCGTCAGGCTGTGGATACCGTTCACCTGGATTATCGCATACTCATGCCCATACCCGTGGCAGATCTCGCCGCGACTGCGCGGAGTATGGTCAGCGTCGATCCGGACTCACTCGGCGAGCCCCTCGCCGTCGATGAGAATTTCTTCGACCTTGCCATGGACAAAGCGGACAGCGGTGCGGAGATCGTCTTTGTCCGGCTTAATAGCGCGGACGAGCTTGCATACCTCGTCGACGTACTGCCTATGCTATCTGTGCCCCTTGCCGTCACCGGCGACGCTGATGCCATCGCAAAGCTTAAGCGGATTTACTGCGGACGGCTGTATACCATATGACAAAATGAACCACCGGTTATGAAGTGAACCGGTGGTTCTTTGTATTTGTCGCGAACATCGCTGGGCGGCTCGGGAAGCCGCTCCCAAGGTATGCCGTTCTCGGCATTGAGAGATGGCTCGAGGAGCCGCTCCCGGCGTGTGCCGTCCTCGGCATTGGGGGCGAAACTCGGAGGAGGGGGAACCATACTGCGTAAAGGCTCCCCCTCCTCCCCAACCCTCCACCTCCTCTTTCGCCAACTGTCCACACTTGGGGCAGCACCTATGTTCGG
>JAZRPJ010000162.1:0-5334 GCA_045649205.1 Candidatus Flemingiibacterium sp. | reverse complement strand
CCACCTTTTACGGCTGTGTAATTTTCAATACCGCGAACTTCTTTTATAATGAGCTGTCGTTTTGCTATCATTTTATCAAAAAACGAAGTAGCACAAATATTAGCAATTTTGTTTTTTATTTTATTTAAAAACTTTTCGTTAAAATAATCGACCTTGTCAGGCATAAGCGGATAGGTTTCAGGGTCATCTTCTACGTCAAGATGCCATAATTCTTTTTTCTCAAGCTCTGCAATTCTTCTGAGAAGTTCTAATTTATGTGGCGATTTTTCCATGTTCTTTATCTCCTGCAAATTGTTTTTGAAAAGGTACGTCCCGAAGTAACGATTGCTTTTGCGTGTTCAAGTATTTCTTTGGCAGCCGCTTCTTTTTTAGCTCTTTCGTCTTCGCCAAATGCGGCCTTGTTTCTGAGAATTTGATTATAAAACGGAGAATTCACGGCATATTGCCAAAAGTATTCGCCGTCTATCACGTCATCGTATTGCCAAGGCTTTTTGTAGAGATTGTAATGAACAATATTTTTCTCTCCCTCGCAATCGATCTCTGTAGGCGCCTTGTTCCAGCCGTTAGGCAAATGATACGTTTTGTCGAAACAAAGATAGTTCAGGTATGCTTGGTCGGGATCAAGAAGGTCGAAATCATATTCTGAGATAAGATTTATAAATTTCTTTTCAATATCATTTTTTCTGAACTGCTCCAAGCTTATAATTAAAACACCCGCATTAAAATAAGTATTGGGATTAACACCGATAGCCTTTTCTGCATATGTCCGGAACTCTTTTGTGTTACAAACATATTGGTCGGGAACTGCCCCCAAAATATTTTCACCAATCGGCGTATTGTATAGCTTTGCTATGTCGCCTAAAACGACGAGGTCACAATCGAGGTATACGATCTTGTCGTATTGTGGAAACAACGAGGCAATAAAAAGTCGGTAATAGGTAACGATAGAAAAATGATATACGTTCTTAAAGTACGATTTTATGTTTTCTATTTGTTTTGAAATATCAATAAAATCAATGACGAAACCCGGGCGTTCATTCAGCTTGACTTTAGCGATGCTTTCATTGTTCAGACCTGTATTCAAAACGATAATTCTGTAGGAGTAATCCCCCGATGCATTAGCGATAAGCGAGGATATCGCCACATCAAGATAGGGTATGTAATTATCGTCGGTTGAAAAGAAAATCGGAATCTCTCTGCTCATTTTTTGTACTCCTTTGCCGTTACACAAAATAAATTCCATTCTAATTATACTTGTATAATAGATGTAAGTACACCTAAGGATCAGAGAAGCCCGTCTACCTATCAGAATCCATATCGTAGAATTCAATTTCTATGACTCTCCGATTCGGAGAATTGTGTGAAAAACGCTCTGTTTACAAGAAAAACAGAGCGTTTTACATAGCTATTTAATTCTGGGCTTGCTAACTAAGGAGCACAGAACGATTACCACCTGTCCTGCAGCACCCAACAAATAAATGAGTGAAACATTTACTTTAAAATACAGGAAAGTAATGTGGATCGCCACAAAGATCGACCACATCAATGCCGATATAATAAGATAGTTGTGTCTTGGGTTAAACCAGATTGAATTAAAGATCAATTTCACGATCAGAACGACCGGCAATGTGTATATAAAGTATAACCATTGGAACGACATTTTTCCGGTAATCAAAGTGGTAATGATAAATGTAAATATAGCAACGATCCAACCGCCGCCCTCTGCAATATACGAAATAGCGTGGCGATTGTATTTTACATCTTTGGCCTTGTGCTCGACAACCGCTTCTTCTATATTTTCCGATCTCACAAGGTAATCGAGCGTAACACCGAACATATCTGCCATCTCAACTAATACGGCTATGTCGGGAGAAGATTCCGCTCTTTCCCATTTGGAGATGGTCTTGTCAGAATAATTTAACTTTTCTCCAAGCTCCATCTGTGTCATATTATTTAGAATACGTAGCTCGGTTATATTTTTAGCAACATTGCTTTTTACATCTTTCATTGGATATCCTCCAAATCACTCACCTAACAGCTCAATAACCGCGGACGCATCTCCTTCTGCAAGATGCTTAAATCCTTCGGATTCTGCGGTAAGCTCGGCTTTTACAGAATCTACGTTTTCTACTGCCCATGCCATGGCATCTGTCATTTCCGATGTGCTGAAATTCTTGATGTTCAGAAGCTTGGAATGCTTAATGGATGCGGTAAACGCGTCGATCTTTGGGTCAAGGGAAAGTCCGATAACGGGCACAGCCGCGCGGCAAGCATAGATGAGAGTGTGAAGTCTCATGGAACAAACGAATGAGGCACCGCGTCCTGTAGTGCCGCCGTTCAGTACACAGAGAAGCTCTCTGCCGTTTTCGGGAGCAATTGCCACAGCATCTTTAACACCGTACTTTTCCTTCATCTCACGGCAGGCGATTTCCGATATCTCACGGTCGAGGGCGGGCTGCATAGATACGAATACGGGACGGAGGGAGTATTTCTTGGCTGTTTCTGCGCAGGATGTAAGGACTTTTTCGAGCAGCTGGCTCTCGTCGTAGGCCGCCTTCTGAAGACCCTCGAAACGGCGGAGAGAAACTGCAAAATAAGCCTTTTCACCGTTTATACCGTATTTTTCCATCACCGCGCCTGAGGAAGCTTCATCCGTTTCCATCATAAAGGCAGGATCGGCGCTAAGAGCGATATGAGATTTATCCACTCCGATAGAAACAAGTTCTTCAAAGCTGGATACGTCACGCACACTTACGCGGTCAGCACTGCTTACGGTCTTTGCCGTGAGACGCTTGTTTTTGTCAGAGTAGATCATACCTACACCGTTTGAGTAGATGTAAGTCTTCATACCCATCTTCTTCGCAAGGTTTACAATGAACGCGTAGTATTTTAAGCTCTTACTGCTTGTGCTGTCCTGGAAAAGGCTACCGCCGCCGGAGATCAGCACGTTAGACGCGCGCATCTCACGGATAATGGCGAAAATATTTGTACGGCTGATACACTTAACACCAAAGGTCTCCTCGTTTTCACGGGGATAACGGGTGAGAGCACAAATTTTGATACCGGGTGCTTCTTCTTTCAGCTTTCCGATAATGGTCTCAAGAATACTGTCGTCTCCCATATTACCGAAGCCGTAGTAGCCCGATATCATAACGTCGGACGACTTATTCTTTGCAGACAGAGGGTTGAATTTAAGATATCTGTCGATGTCGCAGAGCTCATCTATTGACACCTCGTTTACAAGTGAGCGCTTGATAACGGAGATGTAAAGCTTCAGCGCATCATCAGACATGGTGTCCATGGAATAGTGAAGACGTACGGTCTCTCTTGAGTAGGCGCCGAGACGCGCCTTTTCCTCATCAGTAGCGGAAAGCACCGCTGTCACATCGCGGAGAAGCTTTTCAGCGGTAGTCTCTTCACAACCGCGACAGCAGAAGTTGGTGTCGATGGAAACTGTCAGTTTGTCTTCGTCAAATATGCCGATGTAACCTTCGTTACCGGCAATAATGGCGGGCTTTTCGCAAGCCATGCCTTCAAGTGCCGCACGGCTGACACCTACGAACAGGTCTCCCGATGCGGCGAATTTATTGATGTCTGTACGGCTTCCCGTGGTGACAATGACTCTTCCGCCGAGAGAGCGGTTTACAGCTTCCGCTTCCGCTACAATATTGTCGTAATCGTTTCCACCGCCTACTATAACGATTTCCAGATCAGGGAACTTTTCGTAAAGAGCGGGTGTGATCTCGATAAGTTTGTGTGCCGCATAGCTTCTGTCGGTATCCATACGGCTGACGTAAACGATACGTGTTTTACCCTCTTCCAGAGAGAATTCGTCGGCTATGTCAGAATAATCCGTTTCCTTGGAGAACTTTTCAAGGTCGATACCGTTTATTGTAACACGTACGTTTTCGGGGAGGATTCCGTAGTTATCAACTAAGTATGTCTTGATGTCATCGCTGACCGCAAGGCTTCTCTCTCCCCAACGGGTGAGGATGTTATAGGGAAAACCGGGGTTAAATACCCAATGTGCGGTAGTTACGAATCGGAAATGATGCTTTTTGTGGAGCAGAGCGCAAAGGAACGCGGGGATTCTCGCATGAGCGTGAACCACGTCGAACTTTTCGCGGAAGATAAGCTCACGAAGGAGCTTGTATGCGCGTCTCATATGAATGGGATTTTTGCTGTGGCAGGGGATCTTTACGTGAGCGATACCGCATTTTTCAAGCTCCGCCTCGTAAGCTCCGCCATTTGATGCGACGGTTACATCCACGCCGCGCTTCTGAAGCTTTCTTGACAGCTCAAGAATGTGCGTTTCGGCACCGCCGATGTCCATTGCCATTGTTACCATTAAAATTTTCATAGCTTTGTATCCTTAAAATATAAAAATTCAAAAGTTTATACGTTCACTTCGTCCGCGTAGTCTTCCACGAATATATAATCTGATCCATCAGACTCAAGGACTACGTCGCCGATATATTCCATTGCCAGCTCGTTGATCTCACGTGCGGCTTCGTCTGCGAAAATGTCCTTTTCGCGGCAGAGGCTCTTAAAGCTTTTTCCACCTACAGTTTCAATCAGAATCTCTGCCAGGTTTGGCTTTTTCGATAAAGCTGACATGAAGCTTTCGTCAGCTGTGTCTGCAGGTTCGCTAACCGTTTCAGTTGCGGTAGCTTCTTCGAGGGATGGTGTTGTATCCACCACCGTATCGAACGATACCTCTCCTTCTACTGCCACACTGTCGAAATCTGCGAAATCATCCGTAAGGACCTCTGCATTCTTCCATGACTCGGATTCAATGGCAGCGGCACTTTCCGTACTGAAATCGTCAGTCGGAGAATCGTAAAAGCTGAGATATGCCCGTTCTTCTGCATCGGGCATCTTCGCAGGTGCAAAAATATCCTCGATCTTAGGCGCTTGTAGCCGACCCTTGATGCCGTGCGCGGCACGTACAGCATTTTCCGCGCCCTTCATAAGCTCAGTTACGGCGCGGCGCATTTCGGGAGAGCGGAATATACTGCATACTTCGACTTTAAGCTTCTTTTTGATAGTTCCCGCGCAAAGAGAACCGCAAAATGCGTCTCGCGCTACGGAAGCTTCGCGGAAATTTTGCTTTTTGAATATTCCCGTGCCGCGGCGGGCGTATTCTTCTATTGCCGTGTCGAATACTTTTTCAACTGCGGCAACGTAACCCTTTATCTCTTGCGCGTATTTGCCTTTGGCCACGTTGTGGTCGGACAGAGCGAGTCTTATCATTCTGCCAAGAGGAATACCCATTTCCACAGCCGCGTCAGCGAAAAATTCCTTGAAGGTGGATTTTGCGCCTACCTCACAAAG
>JAZRPJ010000161.1:0-12867 GCA_045649205.1 Candidatus Flemingiibacterium sp. | reverse complement strand
CGTAAAGTCCCAGCTTCTTGAAGAGGTAGAATACGCCTCTGTGAGGACATCCGGGGCAGAGCACGGGAGGACGGACGGGAATGTTATCCTCAATGGTGAAAAATTCTTTCTTTTCGTCAAGGAGCAGGTCAGCAATAAGCTCCTGGGAAAATTCGCCGCAGATGGGAAGAATATTCTTGCCGTCGCAGTTTATACCCATAGCCTTGACGTGGTTTTCGATGATGGGATCAAGCTCCTCGATAACGATTACGCGGTCATATTTCGCCGCAAAATCAGCGATAAGCTTCTTCGGCAGAGGGTTTAAAAGACCGAGCTTGAGGTAAGATGCCTTGTCCCCGAAGGCTTCAAGGGCATAGCAGAAGCTGGGACCTGCGGTGATAATACCGACCTTTGCCCCCTTGTTTTCGATAACCTTATTGAAGGGGCAATTTTCAGCAAACTCCGCAAGGTCAGAAAGGCGTTTTTCAACTACTACGTGGCGTCCTCTTGCCATGGCAGGCATCATAACGTGCTTTGAAATGTCCTTTTCGTAAGGCTTCACGGGAATCTCCGCTCTGTCCGAGGTTTCAACTACAGACTGTGAGTGAGAAACACGGGTGTTGAGGCGAAGAATGAAGGGAGTGTCGAACTTTTCAGAAAATTCGTACGCCATCTTTGTGAAATTAAGGCACTCGGAAGAGTCGGACGGCTCAATTATGGGGAGCTTTGCTGCAATGGCGTAGTGACGGGTATCCTGCTCATTCTGTGAGGAGTGCATACCGGGGTCGTCCGCAACGCCGATTACGAATCCGCCGTTAACCCCTACATAAGAGGTGATAAACAGAGGGTCAGCCGCAACGTTAAGACCTACGTGCTTCATAGCACAGAAGGAGCGTCCGCCGCCGATTGCAGCTCCGAGAGCCGCTTCAAGTGCAACCTTTTCGTTGGGTGCCCACTCTGCGTAAACTTCATCGTATTTTGCCACAGCCTCGGTAATTTCTGTACTGGGCGTGCCGGGATAACTTGAAACGAAATGAACTCCGGCCTCGTAAAGACCGCGAGCAACGGCATCATTGCCAAGCATTATTTTTTTCATGTTTATTCCTTTCTGTCGGTGGTTGGTTTTGGTTTTTGCACTCTCCGTCATGACCCTCTCCGTCACGGCTTACGCCGTGCCACCTCTCCCAGAGGGAAAGGCTGATACAATGGGGTAACTTACGCCGTGCACATCCCCAAAGCGGAGGCTGATAAGAGCGAGGCTTACACTCTGCCTCAAAGCGAGCTGATTGAGGCTCTCCCACCGGGAGAGCTGTCGCCGCAGGCGACTGAGAGGGCATGTGCGCGGTTACTACGCCAATGCCAAGTTCACAAAACTCACACCGAATATATGTAATTTTATTTCTGGCGGTTGTCGATAACTCTCTTTGCCTTACCTACAAAGCGCTCAAGACTGCGAGGCTCAACAAGATTGATTTTCGCATCAAGTCCGAGGACGGTCTGAAGCTTGTGTCTTACCTTACCCTGAAGATTTTCAAGGGCGGTGAAGCTTGTGAGAAGAGATGCATCGGAAACCTCGATGTTTATTTCAAAGGTATCCATATAGTTCTTTGTGCCGAGGACTATCTGATACTGCGGCCCCACCTCGGGAATACTTACAAGTACGCTTTCGATCTGTGTGGGGAATACGTTCACTCCCTTGATCTTCAGCATATCGTCGGCACGTCCGAGAGGCTTGTCCATTCTCACATGGGTACGTCCGCACTCACACTTTTCATAGTGAAGGCGGGTAATGTCCTTGGTACGGTAACGGAGCATGGGTATTCCCTCTTTTGTAAGGGTGGTGACGACCAGCTCACCCTCATCGCCGGGAGCTTTTACCTCACCGGTGGCACTGTTGATTATTTCGGGGTGGAAATGGTCTTCAGCGAAGTGCATACCGCAGCGGTAGCGGCATTCACCGGAAACACCGGGGCCCAAAAGCTCACTCATACCGTAGTTGTCGGTGGCGAAAAGGTTCCAGGCTTCCTCGACCTTTGTTCTCATTTCGATGGAGCATCCCTCCGAGCCGAAAAGTCCGAGGCGGACGTTAAGGTCGCGGCAGTCGATGCCGAGATCTCTTGCGGTTTCCGCTATGTAGAGAGCGTAGGAAGGCGTTGAAACAAGGGCGGATGTGCCGAAGTCCTTCATAAGCTTAAGCTGCTTTTCCGTATTTCCCGTAGAGGTGGGAACAACGGTGGCACCGATATTTTCAAGTCCGTAGTGAAGACCGAGTGCACCGGTGAACAGACCGTATCCGAAGGCTATCTGTACGATATCCTCGTCGGTTGCACCTGCCGCAACGCAAAGACGTGACACACATTCGGTCCACATCTTAAGGTCATTTTTTGTGTAGCCCACAACTGTGGGATTTCCCGTAGTACCGCTGGAAGCATGGATACGTACGATTTCCTTTTTCGGCACTGCGAAAAGCCCGAAGGGGTAGGTGTCGCGGATATCATCCTTGGTGGTATAGGGAATATATTTAATGTCCTCAAAGGACGAAACCTTGTCCGGGGTAAGTCCTACCTCGTCAAGCCTTTTCTTATAGAAGGGGACTCTGTTGTAGCAGTATTCGACCAGGTTTTTAAACCGTTCGAGTTTGAGCCGTTCAAGGTCGGCTCGGTCCATTGTTTCGATTTGTTCGTTCCAAAACATTGTTTTGAGCTTCCTTTCAGAAAGTATATATACTATTTATTGTAATATAAAAGTCGGGATATGTCAAGGGGATAACGAAAATATTGTCGAAAAACACAGATATTCCCCTAATTTACGAAATCAAATTCCACGTCGTAAATGTTTACGGTGTCGCCGTCGATGCATCCCTTTGCCGTGAGGGTATCTATAACGCCGCTCTGCTTGAGTACACGCTGGAAGAATTTAATGGATTCGGTATCCCCGAAATTGGTGGAATTGATAAGCTGCTCAAGCCACTCGCCCTCAACGTAGTACACACCGTGTGAGAAGCGGACATTTATCTCTCGCTCGCCCTCGGCAATTTCCGGTTCGGGAGCGGCTTCTGCCTCGTAGATGGTAAGAGGCGGCAGATCGGAGAGCATTTCGGCGGCTCTCGCCATCAGCTCGTCCACACCATTCCTTGTTGCCGCAGAGATATAGAAAAGCTCGCAGCCGAGGTCATTTTTCACGTAATTCTCAAATTCTTCAAGTCCCTCCTTGTCATCGCCTCGGATATCCATTTTGTTTGCGGCGAAAATCTGGGGACGGGATGCAAGCTCGGGACTGTATTTTTCAAGCTCGGAGTTGATTTTCACAATGTCGTCGATAGGGTCGCGCCCCTCGATTCCGCTTACATCCACCACATGGATAAGCAGACGGCATCTGTCAACGTGACGGAGAAAATCGTGACCCAGTCCTGCTCCGTCGGACGCACCCTCGATAAGTCCGGGAATGTCGGCAAGCACAAATCCTTTGCTCTCGCCGGTCTTAACTACACCAAGCTGTGGCTGTAGGGTCGTGAAATGGTAATTTGCGATCTTGGGCTTCGCCGAGCTTACTACCGAGAGAAGTGAGGATTTACCCACATTGGGGAAGCCTACAAGTCCCACGTCCGCAAGCATTTTAAGCTCCAGGGTAACATCCATCTCCTCCCCCTTCAGTCCGGGCTTTGCGAAGCGCGGTATCTGACGTGTGGGAGTGGCGAAGTGCTGATTTCCCCAGCCGCCGCGCCCCCCCTTAAGGGCAACAAAAGGCTCACAGTCGGACATATCCTTGATGATTCTTCCCGTTTCGGCATCGCGTATGATCGTTCCGGGCGGTACCATTATAGTGATGTCCTCGCCGTTCTTGCCGTGAAACTTTTCAGTACCGCCGTCGCCGCCGTTTTCGGCAACAAATTTGCGCTTGTAGCGGAAAGCAAGAAGGGTGTTCGTGCCCTCGTCGATCTTGAATATCACACTTCCGCCAACGCCTCCGTCACCGCCGGAGGGACCGCCCTCGGCAACGTATTTTTCTCTGTGAAAGGCAACGCATCCATTGCCGTCGTTTCCGGCTTTTATGTGTATTGTGACTTTATCTATAAACATGATAACTCCTAAAAAATCAATTATCAAACTGCTTCGTCCAAAGAACGGCGTGCTCCACCCACTTGGCAATCGCCGGATCTGACCATTTTTCGATTCCGCATCTTGTTATATCGTTTCCGAGAGCAACACCGTGAGGTGCATCGGGGTAAACGTGAAGCTCAAAGGTCATACCACAGCGTGAGTATGCATCTGCCAGAATAAGAGAATTTTGTACCGGCACAGCGGCATCATTTGAGGTATGTACTATGAATGCCGGACTTGCCTTATCTGTGACGTGTCTGTCAAGGCAGGCGATATCAAGCATTTCCTTTGTGAGTCCGCCCTCCGCCGTGCCGAAAAGATTCTCAAAAGTAGAGGGTTCGGGGTCACGGGGGGTAGACGTGATCACGGGATATATTGGCATTATTCCCGTAGGCTTGTTGTAGCCGTGGGGCATATCTATCGCTTCGTATATTTCGGGGATATCCCACAAAATTCCAAGACTTGCGCAGAGGTGTCCGCCTGCGGAAAAGCCCGTGGCAAAAACCTTGTCCTTGTCCATGCCATACTCTTCGGCGTGGTCTTTTATATATTTCATCGCCATTGAGGCTTCTATGAGCTGTGTGGGGTAAACATTGCTGTTTACTCTTCGCACCGAATAATGTAAAACAAATGCATTAAATCCGTGCGCCATGAAGGCAAGCGCGATCGGTTCGCCTTCACGTTCAGAACATACACATCCGTAACCGCCGCCGGGGATTACGAGAATGGCCTTTCTTTTATATGATATCTGCTCACTGACGGCTTCTCTCATTATATCGGCGGCATATACATCAAGATATATATTTTCGTCAGTTTCGCTTAATGGAATTTTCCTGTAAATCATTTTTCGTACTCCTTAAATATCATTTTTCTTCGCCGAGCATTGCGAGAAGTCCCGCCTCGTCGATTATATTTACGCCCAAAGCCTCCGCCTTTGTAAGCTTTGAGCCTGCCGCCTCGCCTGCAAGAACATATGATGTTTTCTTTGAAACAGAAGAGGATGTTTTTCCGCCGTGCGCCTCAATTAATGCCTCGGCTTCATCTCTTTTCATGGTGGGCAGTGTTCCGGTGATAACGAAGGTCAGTCCCTCAAGGGCATTTCCCTTTTTCACCTTTTCGTATACCGTGACAACGCCTTGATTTTTCAGCTTGTCAATAAGTTCTCGCGTCTTTTTATGTGAGAAAAACTCCACAATATATTTTGCGGTAATTTCGCCCACGTCCTCAATACCGCAAAGCTCCTCGGATGTGACTGTGAAGAATGCCTCAATGTCGCCGAATCTGTCTGCAAGGACCTGCGCCGCCTTTGCTCCCACCTGACGGATACCGAGTCCGTAAAGAAGCCTTGCAAGTCCGGCGGATTTAGATTTTTCGATTGAAGCTATAAGGTTCGCCGCAGACTTTTCCCCCATTCGCTCAAGCCCGGAAATATCCTCGGCTTTGAGGGAATAGATATCGGCGAAATCCTTCACCATACCTTCCCGGTGAAGGAGCGCAATGATGGATTTTCCCATGCCGTCAATGTCCATGGCATCCTTTGACACGAAATGCTCAAGGCTTCGTGTCAGCTGCGCCGGACAGGCAGAATTTGTACACCTGTAAGCCGCACCGTCTGTAGTTCCCTCGCTGTCGCTGTCACGGGTCACTGCCTCGCCGCAGGAGGGGCATTTATCCGGCATATTGAAGGGGCGCTCGTCGCCGCACCGCTTTTCCTTTATTACCGAAACCACCTCGGGAATGATGTCGCCTGCCTTTCTTACCACCACGCTGTCGCCAAGCATTATGTCACGCTCTCTGATGAAATCGAGATTGTGAAGCGTGGCTCTCGAAACGGTGGTTCCGGCAAGCTGTACCGGTTCAAGGACGGCGTTTGGCGTAAGTACGCCGGTGCGCCCCACCTGAATTACGATGTCGGTGAGCTTCGTTACCTTTTCCTCCGGCGGATATTTATACGCCACCGCCCATTTCGGGGTGGAAGTACCCTCGCCGATTATTTCACGAAGGGGAAGAGAATTTATTTTTATAACCGCGCCGTCGATGCCGAAGGGAAGCCCATCGCGCATCTCGCCGATTCGCTCGATTTCGGCGATCACTTCATCGGCGGTCTTCACAACACGGTACTCGGGCAGAGTCGTGAATCCCACCTCACGAAGCCAATCAAGGCTATCGCTATGGGTTGAAAACTCACGGCTTCCCGTCTGATAATTGAATACGAAAATATCAAGTCCTCTCGATGCCGTCACCTTGGAATCAAGCTGACGGAGGGTTCCTGCGGCAGCATTTCGGGGATTGGCGAAAAGTGACTCCCCCTCGGCTTCACGGCGTGCATTGAGCCGTTCAAATTTTTCTCTTGACATATAGACCTCGCCGCGAACCTCGACGTATGGCTCGTCCGTGTTGATTGTAAGAGGAATTGTACGCACAGTGCGAAGATTTTCCGTCACATCCTCGCCAACTCTGCCGTTGCCGCGGGTAGCACCGCGGACAAATTTCCCGTCCTCGTAGACAAGGGATACGGAAAGTCCGTCGATTTTACATTCCACTGTAAATTCGCAGTCAGGGTCGAAGGCTTTCATCTTTTCAACAAAGGAACGGACCTCGTCATAATCGAAAACATCGGTAAGACTGCCGAGAGGAATATTGTGGGTGACCTCACTAAAGGAATCAAGCGCCGCACCGCCCACACGCCTTGTGGGTGAATTGGGGTCAGCAAGCTGCGGATTTTCAGCCTCAAGGTTGGTCAGCTCGCGGAACATCATATCGTAATCGTAATCGGATATTTCCGGTGCATCAAGGACGTAGTAAAGCCTTGAATGATATTCAAGCTTTTTCGCAAGCTCACTCATTCTCGCCTTGATATCATTTCCTCCCATGTAAACATCCCTCCGTTTTAACAGATTTCGTATAAGGAATTATGCTAATCTACTATATTATACCACATTACAGCTTCAAATAAAAGAGTTTTTTAAAATTTTTTGCAAAAAAACGCAAAAGTGATTGACTTTTTCCCCGTAAATTGTTACAATATATATGTATGGCTTTGTTTTTTGCAGCAAGGAGGTTTTCCGTGTATATACTCGACCGATTTGAAGGCAATTTCGCTCTTCTTTTATCAAGGGATGGCGACGAAAGGCTTGTTCCACGCGAGGTTTTGGGCTCCGCGAAGGAAGGCGACGCTTTCCGTCTCGCGGATGACGGCAGTTTTATTTATGATGCCGCACTGACAGAGGCAAGAAAAGAATCGGTAAGATCTCGGTTTGCCCGTCTGGTTAAGAGAAAATAAGCCAAATCAAAAAAAGTTAAAATTATTTATTTTGAAAGGATAAAGAACCATGAAAACAAAAGCAGTAAGACTTTACGGCGCAAACGATATTCGCCTTGAGGAATTTGAACTTCCTAAGATTAAAGATGACGAAATTCTCGTAAACATCATCTCCGACAGTATCTGTATGTCCTCCCACAAGGCGGCTATCCAGGGCGCGGCTCACAAGAGAGTTCCCGATGACGTTGCCGAAAACCCCATCATCCTCGGCCACGAATTCTGCGGAATTATCGTTGAAGTAGGTAAGAAGTGGCAGGATAAGTACAAGGCAGGCGACAAATTCTCCATCCAGCCCGCTCACAACAAGAACGGCTCTCTCATGGCTCCCGGCTACAGCTACAAGTACTGCGGCGGCGGCGCTACCTACGCTATCGTTCCCCCCGAAACCATGGAGTGCGACTGCCTCCTTTCCTATAACGGCGATGCTTTCTTCTACGGCTCTCTTTCCGAGCCTATGAGCTGTATCATCGGCGGATGCCATGCAAACTACCACACCAAGGGCGGAAGCTACGTTCACGATATGGGTATCGTTGAAGGCGGTGCGGCTTGCGTGCTTGCAGGTGCAGGTCCTATGGGTCTTGGCGCGGTTGACTATCTCATTTCCTGCGACCGCCGTCCCGCCCTCCTTATCGTTACCGATATCGACGCCGCAAGACTGGCAAGAGCCGCTGAGGTCCTTCCCGTTGAAAAGGCTACAAAGAACGGCGTTAAGCTTATGTACGTAAACACCGGCGACAAAGAAGATCCGGTTGCATACTTAAAGTCCTTCGCTCCCGACGGCTTCAACGACGTATTCGTATACGCACCCGTTAAGCCCGTTGTCGAAATGGGCGATGCGCTCCTCGCAAAGGACGGCTGCCTCAACTTCTTCGCAGGTCCCGTTGACCCCAAGTTCTCCGCAATGTTCAACTTCTACAACGTACACTACGCGGCAACTCATATCGTAGGCACCAGCGGCGGCAACACCGATGATATGAGAGAAGCGATCGCACTTATGGAAAGCGGAGCTATCAACCCTGCGGCTATGATCACTCATATCTGCGGACTCGATGCTGTTCCCGAAACCACCCTTAATCTTGACAAGATCCCCGGCGGCAAGAAGCTTTGCTACACCGGCATTTCCCTTCCCCTTACTGCTATCGCCGACTTCGCAAAGCTTGGCGAAACCGATCCTATGTTTGCTGAACTTGCAAAGATCTGCGAAAAGAATAAGGGGCTTTGGTCTGCTGAAGCCGAGAAATATCTCCTTGCAAACGCAAAGGCCATCTAATGTAGAGTGAGGTAAAAGCAATGCTTAATATCAATGATTACACCGATATTTCCTTTAATGAGGATAAAATTATCGCCGTTATTCCGGCAGTCCGTATGCTTCTTGGCGGTCTTGTAAAGCTCACCCAGGACAAGAGTGAGATCGCAAAGCTCGCTGACAAGAATCCCCTCACCATTGACTGTGAGGATATTGACTGCATCAAGAATGCATTCGCCGCATATGTGGAAAAGAACGGCAGAGCGCCCGAGGCGGTCCTGGTAAAGGGTCTTGGCGCACTTATCCCTGCCCCTGCTGTAACCGCAGGCAGAATCGCAGGAAAGATCACCATCGTTACCGGAAGCGCACAGGGCTTCGGTAAGGGTATCGCCGAAGAAATGGCAAAAGAAGGCGGCTATATCGTAGTTGCCGATATGAACGAAGCCGGCGCACAGGCTACTGCCGCTGAACTTTGCCAAAAGTTCGGTGCAGGCAGAGCTATTGCCGTTAGCGCAAATGTAAGCGATGAGGCGAGCGTCAAAGCTATGGTAGCAAAGTGCGTTGCCGAATTCGGCGGTCTTGATGTGTTCGTAAACAATGCAGGTATCGTCCGTGCAGGCAGCCTCGAGGAAATGACAAAGTCCAACTTCGAGCTTGTTACCGCTGTTAACTACACTGCATACTTCCTCTGCGCAAAGTACGCTTCCGCTGTTATGAAGGTACAGCGTGCTGTATGCCCCGATTATCTTACCGATATCGTTGAGATCAACTCCAAATCCGGTCTTGAGCCCTCCAATAAGAACTTTGCTTATGCCGGCAGTAAGTTTGGCGGTATCGGTCTTACCTCATCCTTTGCTCTTGAGCTTGCTCCCTACGGCATCAAGGTAAATGCGGTTTGCCCCGGTAACTTCCTTAACGGTCCTCTCTGGAGCGACCCCGAAAAGGGACTCTTCGTTCAGTACCTCAACGCGGGCAAGGTTCCCGGCGCGAAGACTGTTGAAGACGTACGCCGCTTCTACGAGGCGAAAGTGCCACTCAACCGCGGATGCGAGGTCATGGACGTTGTACGCGCTATCCTCTACATCATCGAGCAGGAATACGAAACCGGTCAGGCTATCCCCGTAACCGGCGGTCAGGTAATGCTCCACTGATTTTACTTTTAAGAAAGTGATGAATACAATGAACATTGACGCACTCATCGGCGCACTTAACGCCGATACAAAAGAAGAAAGACTTGCGGCACTTCGCGAGATCAAGGCTCTCACCGACAAGGGCGAGCTTAAGACTCCCGAAAAAACCGCTTATGTAAACAACCATATTCACACCACATACTCCTTCTCGCCCTATTCCCCTACCAAGGCACTCTATATGGCTTGGCAGAACGGACTTGGCACGGCAGGAATCATGGACCACGACTCCGTTTCCGGCGCCCTCGAATTTATCGAAGCCGGTGAAATTATCGGTATGCCCGTGACCGTAGGTGCGGAATGCCGCGTGAATATGGCAGGCACTGCTCTTAACGGAAAGAGAATCAACAATCCCGACCAGATCTCCGTTGCGTACGTGGCAATTCACGGAATTCCCCATCAGATGATTCCGAAGTTCGACGCGTTCTTTGAAACCTACCGTCGCCGCCGTAATCTTCGCAACCTGAAGATGTGCAGAAAGATCAACGAGATCATGCTTCCTTACGGAGTTTCTATTGATTTCAAATCCGATGTACTTCCCCTCTCAAATTCATGGGAAGGCGGTTCGGTAACCGAGCGTCACATTCTCTTTGCTCTTGCAAAGAAGCTGACCGCACGCTTTACCACCCCTGCAGAGCTTCTCAATTTCCTTGAAAACGACATGAAGATGAAGCTCTCCGACAAGGTCAAGGGTCAGATTGCCGGTGGAAATGACACCCCTCAGTTCTACGAGTATGATATTCTCGGTGCTCTCAAGAGCGACCTTGTTGAGAAATTCTACATCCCCGCTACAGACGAATGTCCCGATGTGGCCGAATACATCGCCCTCTGCAAAGAAACAGGTGCGATCTCTGCGTACGCATACCTCGGTGACGTTGGCAACTCCGTAACCGGCGACAAAAAAGCCCAGAAGTTCGAGGATGACTACATTGATCTCCTCTTCTCCGAGCTTAAGCGCCTCGGCTTCAATGCCGTTACTTATATGCCTTCCCGCAACACAAAGGAACAGCTTGAGCGCATTATGGCACTCTGCAAGGAAAATTCCTTCTTCCAGATAAGCGGCGAGGACATTAACTCACCCCGTCAGTCCTTCATATGCAAGGCGATGGACGATCCCATGTTCGCTCACCTCACCGATGCGACCTATGCTCTCATCGCCCACGAAGAAGCGGCTACAAAGGACATCACCAAGGCAATGTTCTGGGGCAAATAGTTCATAAATAAAATAAGGCAGAGAATTTCTATATTCTCTGCCCTATTTTTATTTGCAAATATTTTCAGTCAGGAATTACAAAGGTACATGACGAATCTTTCGTCGGGGTCATCATTAGAAATTGTTAAATCCAAGCTCGGGAAGCGTTACACCAAGATTATTAAGCAAATACGACTTGCAGCCGTTCAGTGTCCTTACCATCTGAAAAACAGTGCGGTCATGTACTTGCTTTTGGATCTTTGATGCCACGTTATTATTTTTAGGTGTCAAGCTGCTGTTCTGTGAGAAACTATATTTGTCAAATGAAGCTTCGTATCTGAGGACAAGATTTCCCGATTTGCATATAAATGTCACCGTAGTTTCTCCGTCCGGAGCCAGATTAATATAAGTTTCCAAAGTCACGCTCGCATCGGAATCACTTACGCCCATATCATCCGCAAATGGTACACTCTTCGCTGATACTGTTTCTATACTGCTGAAATGTATGATTCCGGTCTTTTCAAATAAAGTGACATTATAAAGAACTTTACTTATCTTTTTCTCGGATTTGTATGATCCGCTTGCCGCATCGTAGGTACCCTTCGCCTTCAGATTTTGTGCCAGCCTTGCAATTGCCGCAGTCTGCGGTGTAACAGAGGCGGGAGATATTTCGATGATGACATATTCTCCGTCAGCATAGCAGTTTACCCTGATGCCGTAACCGATGTAAGAATCTGCTATCTTACCGTCAGCCATTTGCGATTCGCCCGAATACTTGAAGCCGGTGTCCTCAAGCAGGCGGCAGTACATAAATAGTGCTGAAGTTGTCGGAACCTTATACTTATATGTATGAAATTCGTCCTTGTAGGTATATACGGGCTTGGTTTCACCAAAATCATAATACCAACCGAAATCCGGAACCTTGGGTGACTTTGCGTAATACTGTAGCTTGACATCAAGAGTAAAGAGAATAAATTCTTCGGTTTCCTTGTCGAGGGACAGCGTTATAATCACTGTATCCGTTTTAAACTCAACTGCATACATTCCAGCGCGCGTTACGGTAAATCCGTTTGCTGCCATAGCGTCACTGTAATTGTCAAGAGAAGTTTTTATCGGGTCGGGGTTCTTGGCACTGGGCACCGCATCTGTAACGTCATATCGAATTTCAAATCCGGCGGGGTTCATTACCAAGTCCATGGGAAGGAATCCTGAAAAAACTCCGAAATCATACATACCGTCAACAAGACCGTACTCGTCATTGTAAGTGGCATCCGGCCAAAGGGTATGCTTCTTGGTACTGTTTTTATTGAGCCCCTTTGCCGCATTTATCGGGATAGCAAGATTCAGGTCCGCATTGTTATTTCTTATGGATGCGGCAGTCACGCCTACGGCTTTACCGTATTCGTCGATAAGTGCGCCGCCGCTGCTTCCGTTGTCTATCTGCGCTGACATCTGGATATATGTAACCTCACCGATAGTCCGCTTCGGGCTTGAAACAATACCCTGTGAGAGTGTATTTTCCAGTCCTTGAGGGCTGCCTATCGCGTATATGGTCTGTCCCTGCTTCACCGCATCGGAGTTGCCGACCTCAAGATAGGCGAATCTATTGCCGGAATTGACCTTCAAAAGCACGAGATCCTTTTTCTCATCCACGTCGACTATCTTAATATTGTCATACTTTTTGCCGTCAACGGTAGTTATTTCAATGTAGGAATTGCCAAGCACAACATGGCGGTTGGTTATCGCATAGCCGTTCTCGGTGATGAAGAATCCGCTTCCGCTTGCAATAGGCTTGCCGCTATAGCCGTAAACTTCGATGTAGAACACCGCAGGCGCACACT
>JAZRPJ010000160.1:0-5114 GCA_045649205.1 Candidatus Flemingiibacterium sp. | reverse complement strand
TACGGTTTGACCGTTATCAGAATACCTAATACGGAAATACATAAGAATTTTCGGGGTGTTTGCGAATATATCGATCACCTCGTGGAACAATCCCTCAGTCAGCTTCGCTGACAGCTCCCTTTACACAAGGGAGCCTTTTTTTGTTCTTCTATGCCTCGTCAATTTTCCTGACAACTACTGACTGAATTAAAGACAACAAGATTTTTGCCAAAAGCAACGCAAAGGCACTTTTGACATTGGCATATCAAAAGCACACTTGCTTACCTTCCGGGAGGTCAAAAAGCCTCCCCTGTGTAAGGGGAGGTGGCTCGCGCAGCGAGACGGAGGGATTGTAAAAGGTTAGATTATCGCTCAAAACAATCCCTCAGCCGCCTTCGGCATCAGCTCCCTTTACACAAGAGAGCCTTGGGTTTGTGCAAGCCGTTTATTTGCAAATAGACGGAAATTGGGGTGTAGTCTTTAATTAAGGCATACGAAGCACTGCCTTTGTGTCCACAAAAGCAAAATACGGCATACCTCTTTCGAGATATACCGTATTTCTGAAAACTGTCCTTAAGAGTATCGCCCTATCGGGGCGCATTTTTGCACTCATGCCATACAAACCGGTATCACTCATTAGCCGCGAAAAATACTCTGTTATATATGGGCATATCTAATGGACGCACTACTCCGAAATATTCGTCATACAGCATGACCGAATATCCGAGGGCGTCGTTTGCCGCAAAATTCTGCAGCTGCTCATAGGTCGCATGGATTGTAAAATAGTAGGTCGCTTCAGCCTCGACATACTCTCCGTGTTCTTTGGTTTCCATATAGGTTTCAAAAGCTACAATGTAGCCGAGGTCGGAAAGCCTGTTCATTTCGTCCAAAGCAGTCTGACCGCCGCTTGATACATGATTTCCTCCGCTGAAAAATTCTACAAGCACACGGTAGTTCACATTATCGCCGTGATGCTCCATCGCTGCGAGAAGCGAATCCGAAAAAACAACGTCGCCGTCAGTTACGGTCATGCCCGGCACATATGACACATCACCGTAGCTTGAAATCATGGGCATCGGGTCAACAGCTTCCGTATTGTTCGGTGTGTAGTAAGGTCCTGATATAGCCGGTTCAATGGCAGGCTCGGTGACAGGGGTGGTGTCCGGTACGGTCATGACCTCAACCGCAGAATTGACGGAAGGAGTGCCTGTTTCGTCTTCAGGATGATTCTTATCGACTGCAATTTCATCTGCAAGATCACCGGTTGTATCCGGCGCAATGTATGAAATGTCATTAACACCCGAGTCCCAAGGCACAGCGAATGCGCCAACAGTCACGATACACAGACAAGCCGCCATGGCGATCCATTTGCCCCACGGTATCTTCCTTTTTGTCACAGTAACGTCCGCCGCCTCAACGTAGGCGGGGTCGATAAGCTCCATTTTATTTAAAAATTCATTTCCCTTCATAAAATACACCTTCCTTTTCAAGATATTTCCGAAGCCTGCCGCGAAGACGAAAAAGCGTGGCTTTCACTCTGCTCTCTGACATGGCGAACCGCACTGAAATGTCCGCCACGGAGTCAAGATACCAATACCGACGGATGAAAATATTCCGTTTTTCCGCATCAAGCTCCCCAAGGAACGAGTTGATTGCATCACCAAGGGCAATTTCATCCATTTTTCTCTCGATATCATCAGCGGCGGGGATACACTTTTCCATTTCCGCGTCAAGCTCGCATATGAACGAGCTTCGCTTAAGCCTCGCTCTGTCACGGCAGAGATTCAAGGCCATGTGCCGGGTGATTCTGGCAAGGAAAGGATACAAATAATCTTTCGGTTCATGAGGCGGAATACTGTTCCAGGCTTTCATGTAGGTGTCGTTCTCGCATTCCTCGGCTGATTGTCTGTCGCATAAGATCCCGTAAGCCAAGGAACAAAGACGGCTTCCGTATTTTTCGGCAGTCTTTTCGATAGCCGCCTCGTCACGCTGAAGATACAGCTCAACGATCTCCTTATCATCCACGGCATTCAGCTCCTTTCGTTTTAGAAGGCCTTCACTAATATAAGCACCCTTCAGGACAGGCAGGTTACACATTAACGTAAAAATCTACGCAAGTCGCCGGAGTGGGAAGGAATCCCGGGGGAGGGGCACCTGAAGGACGGCGCGAAGTTGCTGCCTCGACGCCTCTGTTCCCAATGTCGGAAAGCCTTAATCCTATAAAATGTTTTGAAGGAAGTAGAAGTTTCGCATAGCGAAACTTCGAGGGGAACTTTCTTATAAGAAAGTTCCCCTCAGCGTATTCTTATCTAACAACCCTTACACTCTCCATCCCATAATACCGAAGCATGGAGGTCGCTTCCTCATCGATCACCTCGCCGCTGACGACAATGGGAATTGCCGGAGGGCAGGCGACGGAAATCTCTGCGAAGATACGCCCCACAGCATTATCCACCGGAATCTCCTCGGATGGGGCGAATATGGCTTCACGAGGTGTCATGACAGCCTTCGGAAGGTGAGCTTTTGGTGGAAGCTCTGTGATTGCCGCCTTTTTCGGGAGAGCCGCGAGAGCGCGGGCCAACCTTTCAATATCCCCCGCCGAGATCCGGGGTGTGAACATCATGACACAGTGATCATTATCCGCAAATTCGCAGATAATGCCCGATTTCTTAAGCTCTGCCGACAACTCTTCGCCGGTGTAGCCGTAGGATTTCGGGGCGACGGTCAGCTTTGTCGGCTCATCGCCTACAAGAGTAAAGCCTTGTGCGCAAAGTCGCGTTTTCAGCCCGTCAATTCGGCCGCAAAGCTCCAAAAGCTCCCCTTTGTAGCCCCCTGCCAAATATGCATTGGCACGGTCCAGGGATTTGAGAATCAGATAAGACGGACTTGTAGAGGCAAAAAGTGACATGGCTCGCTCGCTCATAGTATGAACGACGTCCGGCGCATCTGCCGAAATATGCAGATATCCACCTCCGGTAAGCACCGGCAAAGTTTTATGGGCAGAATCACAGCAGATATCCGCTCCCAACGCCATGGGATGATGCGATTTTTCGAGAAAATTCAGATACGCCCCGTGAGCGTTGTCAACGATAAGCAGTACGCCGTATCTGCGGCAGATCGCCGAAATGGTTTTGATATCGCTGATGTTTCCGAGATAGTCAGGAGAGGTCAGATAGAGTGCCGCCGGAAGCTCTCCTTCTTTGAGGGATGCTTCGATTTCTGCAGCGGTAAGGCTGCAGGCAGTAATTCCGAGGTCACTTTCTTTGCAGAGCCACTTCACCTCTAAATCAAGCAGAGCCGCACCGCAGAGAAATGCCTTGTGCGCATTTCGTCCGGCGAAAATAAGCGGCCGACGGTCTATCTCTTTTGAATAGACCATAGCAAGATAAAGTGCCGCCTTGATGGAAAGAGATGACCCTTCCGCCGAATAGAGCGTCCGTCTTGCTCCAAAGAGGGATGCGGCGTTTTCTTCGCTTTTTTTAATAATGCCTGCGGCGTGGTAAAGGACGTCCGCACCTTCGATTTCGGTAATATCGTGGGCTTCGACTGCGCCTACACCCTTGTGTCCGGGCATATGCAGACGGACAGTGTCCGAGTCGGCATATTTTTTTATAAAATCAGAAATGGGCGTATCCATTATTCTTCCAAAGCCTTTGATGCTTCCACCATGATGGCACATTCCATGCGCTTACGGAACAGCTCACAGCCATATTTGTAAACGCCGTTCACTGAGCCGGTAGCGTGATATGCGTTCGCGGCGCATCCACCGGAGCAGTAGAGCTTCGCCCAACAGTCACGGCATTCCTCACGGGTGTAGACGTTACAGTCGGCGAATTGGCACTGCATTTCGGGATTAGTTACTCCGTTCCATACGTCGCCGAGCTTGAATTTTTCCTCGCCTACGAACTGGTGACAGGGGTAAAGGTCGCCCCAGGGGGTAACCGCCATGTATTCCGTACCCGAGCCGCACCCCGAGATGCGCTTGTACACGCAAGGACCGCCTTTAAGGTCGATCATGTAATGGTAGAATGTAAAGGGTTTACCGGCTTTGCGGCGTTCGAGCATCAGCTCAGCCAGCTTTTCGTACTGTTCAAGAACGATAGGCAGATCTTCGGCGGTAAGTGCCGACGGATCGTCCTCGGCACAGACCACCGGCTCCATGGAAAGCTCATTGAAGCCGAGATCAAGCATGACCTTAATGTCCTCAAGAAAGTCGGGATTTGCATGGGTGAAGGTGCCGCGCATATAGTAATTCTTGCCGCCTCTGGCTTCCACTAACTTCTGGAATTTCGGAACTATGCGCTCCCAGCTTCCGTTGCCGGAATAGTCCACACGGAAACGGTCGTGAACTTCCTTTCGCCCGTCAAGGCTGAGGACTACGTTACTGCATTCTTTATTTGCAAATTCGATTACATCGTCGTCAATGAGAAGTCCGTTTGTGGTAAGAGTGAAGCGGAAATTCTTGCCCATCTCCTTTTCCCTGGAACGGGCATAGGCGACGAGTTCTTTGACCACATCAAAATTCATCAGCGGTTCGCCTCCGAAGAAGTCAACCTCCAAATTACGCCTGCCCTTGGAGTTTTCCATTAGAAAATCAAGTGCCTGTTTGCCTACCTCGAAGCTCATGAGCGCACGCTCACCGTGATATTTTCCCTGGCTGGCAAAGCAGTAGGAGCAGTTGAGATTACAGCTGTGGGCGATGTGCAGACAGAGTGCCTTTACTACCCCGGCAGATGTCTTTTTAAGTTCTCCGGCAAGCGGCTCAAAGGTGTCCTCGGCAAAAAGCTTGCCAGCTTCACGCAGTTCTTCAACCTGCTCAAAGCATTCTTCTATTTCATCCGCAGAAACGTCTGGGTACTTGCCCATGATCTCCACCTTGAGTGAAGCCCTGTCGCTCCCCTCGTACTTCTCAATAATGTCATAGGCGACCTCGTCAACTATATGAACCGATCCCGAATATGTATCAAGCACTATATTCAGTCCGCCAAGTTTGTAACAGTGTATCATTGTTTATTCTCCTTATGTTTGTGTTGGGGGGACGGTCGGTGAGAAACGTTCTTATAAGAACGTTTCTCACCAAAGTTCCGCTTTGCGGAACTTTTACCCCTCTTCAAAGAATTTTAATGGGGGGGATA
>JAZRPJ010000159.1:0-2842 GCA_045649205.1 Candidatus Flemingiibacterium sp. | reverse complement strand
AATCGAGGTTGACGGAGGAATTACCAAAGATACTATCCGCATTGCATACGATGCCGGTGCACGGGTATTTGTTGCCGGTTCTGCCGTATTCAAGCCTGCGGATGCGGCGGGAGCGATCGCAGAGCTTCGCCGTGCCTGCGAATAATAACATACCGTAAAAAGAAGTCCCCACGGACATCACACTTAATGTGATCCGTGGGGATGATTGTTTATATCTTATTCGTCATCTTTTTCGTCGTCTTCGTCCTGAAGCTTTTCGGGGCAGATGATTGTCGCCGCCTCGATGAGATGCTCATTTACGAGGCTTACCTTGATAGTGAGCCCCCAAGCTTCAAGCTCGAAGGTGGTTCCATCATCGGGAATACTTCCGTATTCTGAAAAGACCATGCCGCTGAAGGTTTCAAAATCCTCAATAGGAAGCTCCACATCAAGCTTTTCTGCAATCTCATCAAGGGGAACATTGCCAATAAGCTTCCATGTGCGCTCGCCTGTTTCAGTGAGGCTTACTTCCTCTGTCTTTGCGCCGGAATCCTCACCGATATCGCCTACCAGCTTACCGAGCAGGTCATTCATGGTGATAATACCGCGCATACCGCCGTATTCATCTAGAACAACCGCAAAGGTTTTGCCTTCTGTCTTCATGTTTTTGAAAAGAACATCGGCTTTGACGTTTTCGGGAACAAAGTAAGGCTTCTTGACCGCCTTTTCCATTACACTCTCACGGGAATGATCGGAAAGTCTGAAATAATCCTTAAGGTAAAGAACACCGACTACATCGTCTGCAGATTCATTGCAGACAGGGTAGAACATATGGCATCTTTCGTGGATGATTTCCTCCCATTCGTCCTCGGTTTCGTCCGCCCAGAGAATGGTAACATCAGTACGATGAGTTGCGATATCGCCTGCGGTGAGATCGTCAAATTCAAAAATGTTCTGAATGAAATCACGTTCCTCGTCGTCGATAGAGCCGCTTTTTGCGCCGGAATCAACCATGACGCGGATATCTTCTTCGCTGACGTCGTTATCGTCCTCATTGGGATCAATGCCCATAAGCCTTAATACGCCGTTGGTGGAAACTGTAAGCAGCCACACGATCGGCGCGAAAAGCACCGAAAGAAAAGAGATGATTTTTGCCATCGAAAGTCCAAGCTTTTCCGAATTGCGCATAGCCACTCTTTTAGGCACAAGCTCACCGAATACAAGGGTGAAATAGGATAAAATAAGTGTTATGACAACAATCGAAACGGTTTCAAGAGTTGCAGGGGCGATATTAACGCCGAGATCTGCCGTAAGCCATTTTACGATAGGCTCGGAGAAGTTTTCCGCCGCAAACGCAGAGCCGAGGAATCCGGCAAGGGTTATTGCAACCTGAATGGTTGAAAGGAATTTCGCGGGCTGTGATGTTAACTTAAGTAATTTTTTGGCGCGCTTGTCGCCGTCTTCTGCCAACTTTTCCAGTTTGGCATCGCTTATGCTGATTACTGCTATTTCCGCACACGCAAATACTGCGTTAAGGGCTATAAGAAGTATCTGAAAAAGAAGCATAAGCCATATATTGCCTTCCAAAATAGATCCTCCTAATACATTTGATTTGGTTTACAAAACGGGCAAAGCGTAAAATATCATTCACGCTGCGGAAGGTTTCGCTCGTGTGTAACCCAAACGGTACGCTTGTAAGCCTTTAAATATGCCGAGGCTTTGTAGTCTACCGTGCATAAAGGAGGGGTACTATGGCCGCCGCCATCCATGTCGGATGCTCACCTGCTTTCTGTAATTATATTTAATTAATTATACTACATATTATTGATTTTGTCAATAGATAACCGGGATAATTTGCATTTATTTGTGTAGTATCTTTAAAATTCAACTGAATTTATTTTTAATTCAATAATTTTGTATAGATATTGTAAAAAAGTGTTGACAAATGCGCACATACAGTATATAATATTAATATACTTATTTTACATTCACTTTACATTCACTTTACATAGAATGGAGAAAAAATGCCGATTACAGATAATTTTCCTGCTCAGATAATCATATCCCTCGCCATGATTTTAATGGGCGGCTTTTTGATGACAAGAATAACAAAACTGCTTAAGCTGCCCAATGTGACGGCATATATTGTGGTGGGTGTGCTTCTCGGTCCTAACTGTATTAATGCGGTGCCGGAAAGCATAATATCCGGTACGGAATTTCTGTCGGATATCTCACTTGCTCTTATAGCCTTCGGAGTCGGGGAATTTTTTAAGATTTCAGCTCTGAAACGGTGCGGCCTGCCTGCCATGGCGATTACAGTAATTGAGGCTTTGGTAGTTTCGGGAATCATGTTTTGCGTTATGTTCTTTGCGCTGGGACTTGATTTTTCCATATCCATTGTTCTTGCGGCTCTTGCCGCAGCCACAGCACCTACCTCAACTATGATGACCATACGTCAGACCGGCGCAAGGGGACATTTTGTTGACACACTTCTTCAGGTAATGGCTTTCGATAATGTGGTCAGCCTTGTGGCTTACAGCGTTGCAATATCAGCGGCGTTGGCGGTGGTCTCCGGAGAATTTGCCGGCGCGACCGTATTTCTTCCGATTCTTAAGAATATCGGGGCTATTTTGATAGGCGGACTTTTCGGACTTCTTTTAAAGATGTTCATAAGGGAAGGGCGCTCGGGTGATAACAGACTTATCATTACAGTGGGGCTTCTTTTGTTCTTCTGCGGAATATGTTCGCTGATTGACGTTTCGCCTCTCCTCGGATGTATGGCAATCGGAGCGGTTTACATTAATCTGACCGGCGACAACAAGCTGTTTTTGCAGGTGGCTTATTTCTCGCCACCGATTTTGCT
>JAZRPJ010000158.1:0-2566 GCA_045649205.1 Candidatus Flemingiibacterium sp. | reverse complement strand
TGAAAATTGTAGTCATAACTGTTCAACTTGCGGAAAGGAATGCTCAAGCAGACAGACTCCCCAGAGCCTTCTGGAAAAACCCCATGAGCTTACTAAGGTAAAGAAAATTATCGGTATTGTAAGCGGTAAGGGCGGCGTAGGTAAATCTATGGTAACATCCCTTCTTACTGTAAGTATGCAGAGAAAGGGCTTTTCTACCGCTATATTGGATGCGGATATAACAGGTCCGTCCATTCCCAAGGCTTTCGGAATAAGCGAAAGACCTGACGGAAGCGATATCGGACTTTTCCCTGTAAAGAGCAAACTCGGTACAAAGATTATGTCCATCAACCTCCTTCTTGAAAACGAAACTGATCCCGTAATATGGCGTGGCCCCGTTATTGCAGGTACGGTTAAGCAGTTCTGGACAGACGTTATATGGGGCGATGTGGACTATATGTTTGTGGATATGCCTCCGGGAACAGGCGATGTTCCCCTGACTGTGTTCCAGTCACTTCCCATTGACGGAATCGTGGTTGTAACTTCTCCCCAGGAACTTGTAGAAATGATTGTGGGCAAAGCCGTGAAAATGGCTGAAATGATGAATATTCCCGTGCTTGGCATCGTTGAAAATATGTCCTATTTTGAATGTCCCGACTGCGGAAAGAAGCACAGCATTTTCGGTGAAAGCAGAATCGATTCTCTCGCAGAAAAGTACGGTATTGATACCGTTTCAAAGCTTCCTATCGATCCGAAGCTTGCAAATAGCTGTGACAGAGGAATGATTGAACTTTTTGAAGGCGATTGGCTCTCCAATCTGGCAGACAAAATCGAAGGGTGATAGTATGTTTGATGCATTTAAAGTTAAAAACGAATGTGTAGAATGGATAAGAAAATTTTTTGAAGAAAACGGAAAAGGTTGTAACGCCGTTGTAGGTATTTCAGGCGGTAAGGACAGCTCCGTTGTAGCGGCATTGTGTGCCGAAGCTCTGGGCAAGGATCGTGTAATCGGTGTCCTTATGCCTTGCGGTGAGCAGGCTGATATCTCCTGCTCCTACAAGCTTGTGAATCATCTCGGTATTAAGCATTTTGTGATAAATGTCAAGGATGCAATCGAAGGCCTGAAGGGTGCATTCCCCGAAGAAATTGAGCTTACAAGTCAGGCAAATATAAACCTTCCTCCAAGAATCCGTATGGCGACACTTTATGCCGTGTCCCAATGCTTTAACGGTCGTGTTGCAAACACCTGCAACCTTTCCGAGGATTGGGTAGGCTACTCTACACGCTACGGCGATGCGGCAGGCGATTTTTCACCCCTTGCAAAAATTACCGTAACGGAACTGAAGGAAATCGGCCACTTGATGGGGCTTCCTTACGACCTTGTTGAAAAAGTCCCCATTGACGGACTTTGCGACAAGACCGACGAGGATAATTTAGGCTTCACTTATGCTATGCTCGATAAATATATCCGCACCGGCGAAATTGATGATTTGGAGAAGAAGGAGAAGATTGACCGTCTTCACAAAATGAACCTTTTTAAACTGCAGATGATGCCGATGTTTGAACCAAGTGAGATTTAAAAAACCACCGCTGAGAATTTCTCAGCGGTGGTTTTTATTCCAATGTTTCTATATCAAAATCAAATTTTGTTGCCCTTCGCCTCATTCGGACGTTCTGGACAAGTCCTATGGCAATAAAACAAGTCACAAGGTTGCTTCCTCCGTAGCTGATAAAGGGGAGAGGAATACCTGTAATAGGCATAAAACCGAGGCACATTCCGATGTTTTCAAGAACGTGGAAGAAAAGCATAGAACCTACACCGATACAAATCATTTCTCCGAAGGTATCGTGAGAACAGCTTCGAGCATTGTCAAAACAGCGGTATACAATCACAAGTAATATAGCCGCCACAAAAAGTGCACCGATAAGCCCGAATTCCTCGCCGATTACCGAGTAAATAAAGTCGGTCTGCTTTTCGGGAAGATAGCCGTACTGTGTCTGCGGTCCCTGCATATATCCGCGTCCCCAAATCATACCGCTTCCTATTGCAAGCTTTGATTGAAGTACGTGGTAACCGCTTCCTGTCGGGTCGTTTTCGGGGAAGAAGAGGGAAATAATTCTGTTTTGCTGATACTCTTTCAAAAACAGCCATATTATCGGTGCTGCAACGGCGCATATGCCACCTACACCGAGAATATATTTTTTCTTAAGTCCTGCAAACAGAAGCTCGAACACGAATATAACGACAAATACCATCGCCGTACCAAAGTCGGGCTGCAGTATTACGGGGACAGCATAAAGCAAGAGATGAAGAAGAAGTCCCAGAAGTGTCTTTTTATCATTTATACTGTCGTGCTTTTTTGAAATATGGATTGAAAGCGTTATAATGAAACAAATTTTTGCGATTTCCGACGGCTGTATAGTAATCGGACCAAGCTCAATCCAGCCTTGCGTACCGTTAGTCAGCTTTCCTATTGCCAAAACCAGTATCAAAAGACCTATTCCTACGCCTAAAATCAAAAACCTGAGCTTTTCAAAGTATTTGTAACTGAAAAATATAACTGCACTCATTGCTCCTATTCCCAAA
>JAZRPJ010000157.1:0-2256 GCA_045649205.1 Candidatus Flemingiibacterium sp. | reverse complement strand
GTCACAGCTTATGGCATACATCACCCAGGGATTCCTCAGCAAAATGAGAATGAAAATGTTCGACGGTATGCAAAATCTCCCCGTAAAATACTTCGACACCCACAAGCACGGCGATATCATGAGTCACTATACCAACGATATCGACACGCTCCGTCAGCTTGTTTCCCAGTCCCTTCCTGCGCTCCTCCAATCCGGAGTGGTAGTACTTTGTGTGCTGGGTCTTATGATCTGGTACAGTATCCCCATGACACTGCTGGTGCTTTTAGGCGTCACGACCATGATACTCGTATCGAAAAAGGTGGGCGGCGGCTCGGCGAAGTACTTTATCCGCCAGCAGGCGGCTATCGGTAAGACCGAGGGCTACATCCAGGAAACCATGAGCGGTCAGAAGGTAGTCAAGGTATTCTGTCACGAGGATAGGAGCAACGAGGACTTCGACAAGATCAATAACGCCCTTTTCGAGGACAGCTACCGTGCTCACGGTTACGCCAACATCCTCGGACCGATCATCAACAATATCGGTAACGTACTGTATGTACTGATGGCGACCTTCGGAGCGCTCTTCCTTATCTCCGGGCTTCCCAACATCAGCATTTCGGGAATGGCGTTCAGCATCAGTATTTTAGTGCCCTTCCTCAATATGACAAAGCAGTTCACCGGTAATATAAACACCGTAACCCAGCAGTTCAACTCCATTATAATGGCACTTGCCGGCGCAAAGCGAATATTCGAGCTTATGGACGCTGAGGCTGAAACCGACGAAGGCTACGTTACCCTTGTCAACGCCAAAATTGACGAGAACGGCAACATCACCGAAACCAATGAGCGGACCGGAAAATGGGCATGGAAGCATCCCCACAGCGACGGAACTCTCACCTACACCGAGCTTCGCGGTGATGTAAGACTCACCGAGGTGGACTTCGGCTACACCGATGACAAGCAGGTACTTTCCAATATATCCGTGTATGCGGAACCGGGACAGAAGGTAGCCTTCGTAGGTGCAACGGGAGCCGGTAAGACCACCATCACCAATCTTATCAACCGCTTCTACGACATCGCCGACGGTAAGATCCGCTATGACGGAATCAACATCAACAAGATTAAGAAATCCGATCTCCGCCGTTCTCTCGGCATCGTACTCCAGGAAACCAACCTTTTCACCGGTTCGGTTATGGAAAACATCCGATACGGCAGACTTGAAGCCACCGACGAGGAATGTATCGAAGCGGCAAAGCTTGTGGGTGCGGACGATTTCATCACCCGTCTTCCCGGCGGATACGGGACAGAGCTTACCAACAACGGTGCGAATCTCTCCCAGGGGCAGCGTCAGCTTATCGCCATTGCCCGAGCGGCAGTTGCCGACCCACCCGTAATGATTCTCGACGAGGCAACCTCATCCATCGACACCAGAACAGAGGCCATCGTTCAGCGCGGCATGGATAAGCTCATGGAGAACAGAACGGTATTCGTCATCGCGCACCGACTCTCCACAGTCATGAACTCCGATGTGATCATGGTTCTCGACCACGGAAAGATCATCGAGCGCGGCAGCCACGATGCGCTTATCGCCGAAAAGGGCACCTACTATCAGCTCTACACCGGCGCATTTGAGCTTGAATAATCCTTAATAAAGCAAAAGAACGCCGTCACGCAAAAGCGTGACGGCGTCAGACTGTCGAAAAACATCTTGCAAAAAAGTAATTATAAAAATTTGCACAAATTTAATAGGCTCTCCCGCCGCAATACGCAGTATTGCTGGAGAGCTGTCGCCATAGGCGACTGAGAGGGCGAATATTGGCTAAAAACCCTCTCCGGCAGCCTGAGTCTGACACCTCTCCCACAGGGAGAGGCTTTGCTGAAACTCCGTCCTTGTCTAAAATGACAAAGAGCTTTCCTTGAAATAACTTTTTCGACAGACTGTAAGGAGCGGAAGTAAAATTCCGCTCCTTTTGCTATATCTATGTCCGACCGTAAATATACGTCCGCTTTTTGGTGCTGATATGCTCGATGACACGGAGGCTGACGAGGGTTTGTATTGCATAACCGGCGGTACGGCGTGTCATTTTCGCCGCCTTGGCAAATTCCGTGGCGGTGAAGCTTTCGCCAAGCACCGGTGGAATCAGCTTCCCGTAATCGGCGGCAGTTGCGAGGATGATGACATCCACGAGTTCGGTGGGGATCCGCTCGAATCGTGGAGCACGTTTTTTCTTGTCCTCGCCGTAGCCGCAAAGGAGCTTGAAATCCTCCATCTCACAG
>JAZRPJ010000156.1:0-7022 GCA_045649205.1 Candidatus Flemingiibacterium sp. | reverse complement strand
CACCACCGCCCCCACGGGGACTTCTCCCATATCCGCGGCAAGTTTTGCAAGCTCAAGGGCGCGGTGCATGAACCGTATATCTGCAGAATCAAAGTCTTCATTATTATAAGGAAGCATATTACTCCTCCGTGGGCTTCGGCTCAACCATCCATGCGTTTGGAAGCCGACGGCCGTATGTGGGATTGAGGGAGCTGTTTTTGGTGATGACCTCACCCTTGTAAGCCATCACACTGCTGGAGCCGCCGTCACAGCAGGCAGCGTTGACCACGCCGTATTTCTGTAAAATTTCAATAAGATCACCTAATGTACAGCCAATACTCCACCCCGGCTGTCTCCCATCTATTATAAGGAAGACAATTACGCCATCCTCGCGCTGACCGATAGCAGTACGGGGCTGGATGCCGTATCCGCCCGAGCCTTCGATATGAGCTTCGCCGTCGGCAATAAGCACCGGACCGAACTGAATTCCGGCACGGATATCATATTTTTCCCAGTCATTAACATTTCCGACCACAAGACGGTTGCCGGAAGTTATCAGAACCGCGCCGTAATAGCTGACGGGCGTTCCCCAGAATTTTCCTTCAGAATAGGAAAGTCCGATAACATCGCCGCCATGCCCCGAATCGCCCGGGTCGGGGAATCCGCTGGCATTGATGCCGGCAATCGCGCCGTGATGTTCCATCATTGCCTTGATTCGAAGTCCCTCCACGCCCTTCTTTGGCGTTGAGCCGAGATATACTCTCGCCGGATCATCGATAAGCATTATCTTCCCACGGAAAGCGGTCCCCACAATTTCGGAAATTACAATTCCCTGTTCAACATCGTTTACAAGTACCTCATAGCCTGCGTAGTCTTTTTCGCCCACCTTCAGATCCTTCTGCCCGAGAATATCCTCCGGCTCTTCCGGCATGGACGGCGCTGTAGTTTCTTCTGTATCCGCAGGCTCGGCGGTAGTTTCCAGATATTCTTCTCCGCCAACAACATCGGATGTGTCGGCCTGCGCGCTCATTACATCATCAATTATGTATTTCGGTATAAATGCCGTGGCAAGCCATTGATGATCGCCAGTAGTCATAGCGGTTTCAATATATATAGTGCGCCAATACTTTATAAAAGGAATATTTGAAAAAACGAAGGTCAAATAGCAGACCGCCGCAAAAAGAAGGACGGCAATAGGTATTATGACCCGTTTTTTTAAAAAAATTCTTCCGAAGCCGCCGTGTTTACCGGGAGTTCTTTTAGATGTTGACATCAGACTTATCCTTTCTGACAGATGTAAATATTACTTATATTCATTATAATGTATTCCCCTTAACAGCCCTACCTTTTGGTGTTAATAATGTGTAAATTTTGCTTGTTTTCCTCAAAAAACATAAGTAATTTACTATCGCCTCTCTGCGTAAATATTGTTACTCATAAAAGCCGCCGCGGTGTGCAAATTAACTTTGTGGTCATCCATGACCAAATTTTCAGAATGGAGATATCATGGTGAAAAGAAAAATTTATATTCCGCTGCTGAAAATAATCTTGTCCATCACGGTAGTTTTCTCATCCATCGGCAGCGTGTCAATATCTGCATTAAACGTATCGAAGGATACCATGCTGATTCCCGGTGGAATGCCTTTCGGCGTAAAAATATACTGTGAAGGGATTCTCGTTGTAGGTGTTGGTGAGGTCAGCTGCAGCGGCAAAACGGTAAGCCCGGCAAAGGACGCAGGCATTATGGAAAAGGATATCATCTGTGCCGCAAATGGGGTAAAATTAACCGAGGTTTCCGAGCTTACGGAAATTCTGGGCAAGTCCCAGGGAAGCCCCGTGGAATTTACGGTCAAGCGGGACGGAAAGGAAATGAATTTGACCGTCACGCCGGTAATCAGCGAGGAGGACGGCAAATACAAAACAGGTATGCTCATTCGTGACAGCACCGCCGGAATCGGCACTGTAACATACATTGACAAGGACAGCACCACCTTCGGAGGACTTGGTCACGGTATCTGCGATGCGGACACCGGGGAGCTTCTCCCTCTTTACAGAGGCGCAGTGGTAAATGTGGTAATAAACGGGGTAATAAAAGGTGAAGCAGGCGTTCCCGGGGAGCTTAAGGGCTATTTCAGCTCCGGGAAGATCGGTAAGCTGACCGGCAACCGTGAGTGCGGCGTATACGGCATACTCACCGAGCCTCCGACCGGTGCTGACGGGATTGAAGATGAACCTATAAAAATCGCTCTTTCCGATGAAATAAAGGAAGGGGACGTGGAGATTCTCTGTACCGTGGACGAAAGCGGTGTGGGGCGGTACAAGGCGAAGATCTCCGATATAGATCGGTCGGGGAAAAATATCAAAAATTTCGTTATCACCGTCACCGACGAAGAATTGCTGAAAAAGACAGGCGGCATCGTGCAAGGGATGAGCGGTTCGCCCATAATCCAGGACGGAAAGCTCATCGGTGCCGTAACCCACGTCATGATAAACAATCCACGAACGGGATACGGGATTTTTATTGAAAATATGCTCTCTGAAGCGGAATAAAGTGAAATAAAAGAAACGGCGATGCCACAAAGTTAAACCGATTTGCGACTCCCCTATCTTATTGATCATATTTTTATACAACGTATAAAAGGATAAATTTTCAAAACAGGATCAAAACGGTGTCCACCGATTGACCTCACAGCCGAAAGTTAAGTTCCCACTTGCAATCCCCCACGGTTTGTGGTATAATTTATATGTAACCACAAAGCAGTGAGGGGGATGACACATGACAAAAAAGGTTAATATATTCTCCGGCAGTCCGAAGCCTCGCAGTATGCCGCTCTCCGAGCTTGAAGTGGAGCAGATGGTATTTAATTTACTGCTGGAGCTTGGAATATCCCCCAATCTGAAAGGCTTCCGGTATCTGAGTGACGGGGTCATCGAAGTTTACCGTAATCATGAGCTTGGCGAGAAAATCGTCGGCGAGCTGTACAGCTATATTGCCAAGAAGCACGGTACTAATTCACAGTGCGTTGAGCGAGCTGTCCGTCATGCTCTCAACCGTAAGCAGCATCACAACGGTGATCGGATTGCAAAAAAATATTTCGGTGCACGTGAGCTTCCGACACCGAAAAAATTTATTAACGCCGTTGCAGATGAGCTTCGCTCTCTTGATTCTGCAAATGAAGAATGAACCTGACCGGAAGGCCAGGTTCATTCTTATAGAATTAAAGCATTTTCAGAATTTCGTCTTTCGGAACAGCACCCACCGTGCTTGCGGCAACCTCACCATTCTTTATGACAAAAAGCGAGGGTATACTCATAACCCCGAACTTCGCCGCCAGCTCCGATTCCTCGTCCACGTTGATCTTGCAGACCTTGATATCGTCGCGCTCACCGGCAATCTCGTCGACAATGGGAGAAAGCATACGGCAAGGACCGCACCATACTGCAAAGAAATCGATAAGCACCGGCTTGTCGCTCTTTATAACTTCTTCTTCAAAATTATCTTTAGTTACAGCAATTACAGACATTTATTTATCCTCCTTGTTTAATTAGTATATCCTATTTTTCCGTATCAAATGCCGCGTCAACGGGACAAACATTTACGCAGATATTGCAATCACGGCACTTTTCACCGTCAATGCTGAATTTCCCCTCATCGCTGATGATAATTGCGTGAAAGGGACACTCCATGTCGCAGGTGCCGCAGCTGATACATTTTTCTAAATCTATTGCATGATGTGCCATTTTTATTTACTCTCCCTACTTGGTTTTTTCTGCCTTTTTGCGATGCTTGAGCATACGCAACTTAACGTAAAGCTTCGGCATACGGTTGACAAGAAAATCCTTGATCTTATTTCTTACGCCGGCGTAAATATCGTGAACCCATACAAGGAATTTGTGAGGCACAAATTTACCCGTAACCCTCTTGTCAAGCCATTTTTCGTAAGGCTTGCCCAGCCATTTCGGCATGGCGTACGCCCATTTGTACCGCTTTACAAAATGCATGAAATACGCCTCGATAAACAGCACCTGTTCCTCCGGGAACTGTGGCTGTACTAACGGTACTCTCCTCTTTGTGAAGTCGCCCTCGGGGATGAATCCCGCCTCTTTTGAAATTTCGTAAAGCGGCGTTCCCTCGTAAGGGTAGAAGATGTTGGGAATTGTTCTGTCACTGCGGATTCTGGCGTTAAGCTTAATGGTCTTCAGCGCCTTGTGGATATCCTCGTAAGGAAGACCAATGATATTATAAGTCAGCTGGGCGATACCGTATTTGTGGAACCAACCGGAGCAGCGAATAATCATTTCGTCGGTCTGGTAACGGCGAAGATACTTGAATCTCATCTCCGGGTCGCCGCTTTCAAGACCCATGTCAATGGTATAGAATCCGGCTTCCTTCATTTTCTTTACCGTTTCTTCGGTTAAAATATCGAAACGGATATTGCCCGTGCAGGGCAGATGGATCTCCTTTGTGTAGATGTCGATAAATTTATCGAACCAATCGGGGAACATATTGAAGATCGCATCACGGAAATTAATGAACTTGATATAGGGATGCTTTGAAATCAGCGTTTTTAAATAAAGGATCGCATTTTCAGGACTGCGGAAGCGTGCGTAGATCTTCTTATTGGGGTAAACCTTACGGAAATTTCCGTTGCCGCAGTATGTGCAGTTATAGAAGCATCCGCGGCTGACTACAACGATAGCTGTACCAACCTTTGAGGATTCAAGATTGTCAAAATCGAAAAGGTCAAAATCCGGAATCGGGATTCTGTCAAGGTCGGCAAAGAGAGGACGAATAGGATTTTTCTTGAAGCTGCCGTCCTCCATCTTGAAGTATATACTCTCAACATCGGTGTAATCCTCGCCGGCGGTCATCTTGTCACAAAGCTCAAGCTCCGCATATTCGCCGTCACCCACACATACGCAGTCAACCCCCTCTGCCCCAAGGACTTCTTCGGGAACAAGGGTGCAGTGATAACCGCCGCAGATAAGAAGGACATCCGGATAAACCTCTTTAGTCCACTTTATATACTCCTGACAATCAGGGAAAGCGGTAGTGCGGATGGAAAAGCCCACGATGTCATATTCTCCCTCGGCGAAAGCCTGACGGAGTCTTTCCTTGAAGGCTTCCTCGGTGTGGAGATTGAGAAGATGCAGAAGGCCCACATGATGTCCGCCCTCTTTAAGGACAGCGGAAATGGAAGCAAGTCCCTCATTATAGTTACCGCCGCTTACCTTTCTTGTGCAGTCACGGTCAGTATAGTCGGGATAAACGAGAAGCATTCGTGCTTTTCTTCCCTGCAAATTTTTGAGTTTCATTTATTTTCTCCTACTATAGTAAATACACCGCCATGGGCGCAAAAGCTTCTATAATAAAAGTATATCACATCGCAGGATAATTGTCAAGTTTATGTGCGGATTTCCCGGTACAGAAGCACCGGGGACGACCGTATGCAGTCACCCCCGGTGTAAGTTTTAATTATGCCTCCACGAGTTTTGCAGTCTTAAGTGCCTCTGCAAGCTCCCCGGGACTGCAGTCCGCCGTGATGTAACGGCGTCTGTCAAGGTCGATAACGGAATTCCCGTCCACTGTTTCTACAGTCATGTCCTTCCTGCCAAGCTCGGTTTCATAGATGAACTTATCAGCCGCAAGGGGAATTGAAAGCTTGCCGGCACCCACCGTATGCCAAAGGGAAGCACAGGCTTTGCCGTTTCGTGTAAAGGTGAATACACGAACTTTTCCTTCGCCGCCTGCCGCCTCGGTCAGATGCTTCTGCTCAACCATTTCGTACTTACCGCTCTCGTCAATGAGGAGTGTATATTCCTTATCGGGATTCTTAAGAGCCGCGCGCATTTCCTCGGTCATGAGCTTATTTATGCGTACATCTTCCCAACGGCGCATGACCTCAAGGTTATCGTCAATACGTGCGCTCTTTCTAAGTCCCTCAGGACCGAATCCTACAGTTACGGGGCAATTCCATGCCGCCGCCTTACTTGTACCGAATTCATAAATGTCCGGCTGTGTCTTTTCCTCATCGTAGTACCACCAGCCGAAGTTTACACGGGTGAAGTCATTCTGTGTACGCTGAATCTCCTCGAAAGGATGCTCGATAATTTTTTCCTTGAAAACATCCATGCCGAATATATCGAAAGCATTACCGCCGCTGATCATGTGCCAGCCAAAGTGGGACTTTGCCGCCGCCTCGCAGTAGAGAGGCTTCTTCTTGAGCTTCTTGTAGACTCTGTACTGGGAGTTGGAAACATGATAGTCGAAGGGGGCATTGGTTCCCTCGGAGCCATCAAAGTACATATAGTCAAAGCCCAGATCGAAGATATGCGCGATCTTCTCGGCGATCTCATCCTGGAGAGAGGAATTCTGATCGAGATAAATACTTGTGGCGGAAAACTCGGAAACATCGAGAATACCGCCGATGGTTCCTATTTCGTGAGGTGTAACGGTGGTGTCGTAGTGACCGCGCTTGCAGCCCTTGAAGCAGTAGGGGTACTCGGTCGTGTAGCTGTCGTAGTGAATGGCCTCGCCGTCAAAACGGAGGACACGGCACTTCTCGTGCATTACGGTATCAACGGGATTTTCTTCAACATATATTGTAGTATCGTCAGTACCGATAGGCTTTGCGAGAGTGAAAAGTCTTGTATGGTGTAAACGGTGGTCAACAACGGGTGTTACGTAGCTTGTTCCAATGCCGATATGTGTCTGGAGGATATGAAGACCGACTCCGATACCTGCGGCGTGTGCCTTATCAAGCACTAACTTGAGATCTGCATCTCCGTTAGGGTAATTTACGCTGTAATTGTACTCGCTGCAGGTGTTGTATCCTCTGTCCATGAAACAGAAATCTGCGTAGTAAACATGGAACATGGTAAATCCGCCCTTTTTCGCGAACTCAATATACTCGTCAACGTTAGCAGGACAAATAAGCGCAGGCTTCATAGCCGAGCGATTGATCCGCTCACCACGACGGCTGGCAACGCCGCGTGGAAGATCGTAGTCTTCCTCAACACTTTCGATGCAGTCGAGAAGCTTG
>JAZRPJ010000155.1:0-5471 GCA_045649205.1 Candidatus Flemingiibacterium sp. | reverse complement strand
TGTTCTATGTATGCAAGCTCATTTCCACGAAGGTCATAGAGGTGTAATTTTTTTCCAAAGGTGAAGACTTCGCCCTCTACGCGGTATATTTCGTTTCCGCTTTCATCGTAAATGGAGAATTTATCTCCCCATGAGAAAAATTTTTGCTTTATGTACAGATTCATAACTATCCTCCTTTGCGAGCTTTATAATTTGAGTATAGCATATATCTGTGAACACATAAAGAATTTTATAAAAAATTATTCAAAATTCAGATTTTATATTGCCTTTGAAAAAATTGATTATTTTTTCACAAAAGTCTTGAAAGGTTCCGGAAAATGTGGTATACTGTGTTCATAGTATTTACACCGTTAAGGTGGATTAAGGGAGAAATAAAATGGATTTTTCAACTCTTTTAAAAGGAAAGGACTGTGCCTGCGGAAAGCACCACAGCTGCGATATCAAGACTGTCATTATCGAAAAAGGTGCGGTTGCAAAACTTCACGAAGTTGTTAGCGGATACTCAAATATCCTTGTTGTTGCTGACAAAAACACCTTTGCCGTTGGCGGCGAGAAGGTTCTTTCACAGCTTGGCGACGCTGTCGAAAACACAAAAGTTTTTGTTTGCGACGGATTTTTAGTTCCTAATGAAGATGCCATTGAGGAAGTTGATGCACTAATCACCTATAAGACCGATCTCATCGTCGGCATTGGATCCGGCGTTATCCAGGACCTTTGCAAATACACCAGCTTCAAGGCGAGTATTCCGTATGTGATCGTTGCTACCGCTCCTTCCATGGACGGCTATGCATCCACCGGCGCGGCAATGATAATCGGAAACATGAAAATTACATATTCTGCCCACGTGCCTATGGCTATAATCGGTGACGTTGACTTTTTGAAGGTCGCGCCCATTGAGCTTATAAAGTCAGGCTACGGCGATATTTTAGGTAAATTTTCCTGCCTCAATGACTGGAAGCTCAGCCATTTGATTAACGGGGAATATATATGTGATTACGTGTACGATCTGACCTTTGAAATGCTTAATAAGGTGAAGGATCTGCCGGAAAAGCTCCTTGCCCGTGACGAGGATGCCATAAAGACGTTGATGGAAGCACTTGTAGGCGTAGGAGTTGCTATGGCGTACGTGGGAAATTCCCGTCCGGGATCGGGAAGTGAGCATCATTTGTCCCATTTCTTTGAAATTACGGGACTTCTTGAAAACAAGGAATATTTCCTCCATGGCATTGACGTTGTATATTCTGCGGTTTACACCGAAAGACTGCGCGAGGAGATTGTTAAGCTCGACAAGCCGGAGCCAAGAAAAAGGATTTTAAAGGCGGAATACGAGGAGAAGATCAAGTCGATTTATTCAAGTGCCGCCGACGGGGTAATAGCCCTCCAGAATAAGCTCGGATGGTATGACGTGGATAAATTTGACATTCACTGTCAAAAATGGGAAGCCATCAAAAATGTACTGCGCGAGCCGCCGTCATCGGATGAGATGATCACTTACATAAACCGAATCGGGCTTGATATTAAAGAGTTTGAGAATCATTACGGCAAGGAAAAGCTCCAAAATGCCGTTTGGTTTGCCAAGGACTTGAAGGACAGATATAGTGTTCTGTGGCTCTATTTTGATTTAATGTATAAGGCTGTGTAACAGAAAACCCCACCGTCAAGTGGGGTTTAACTTTTATCGTTTATGCATCAATTTTCGGAAGCTTTGCGAGAGCCTTTTCGATTTCCTCATCGGTGGGGATATAGTCTGTCATCACGCCGTTGTGGAATTTTTCGTAGGACATCATGTCGAAATAACCCGTGCCGGTAAGACCGAAGAAAATTGTCTTTTCTTCGCCGGTTTCCTTGCACTTAAGAGCCTCGTCGATGGCAACGCGGATTGCGTGACTGCTTTCGGGGGCGGGAAGGGTACCCTCTACTCTTGCGAACATCTCTGCCGCTGCAAATACGTCAGTCTGCTTAACGGATGTGGCTTCCATGAGTCCGTCAGCGTAAAGCTGGGATAGGATACTGCTCATGCCGTGATAGCGAAGTCCACCTGCATGAGATGCGGCAGGCATAAAGCCGCTGCCGAGGGTATACATCTTCTGGAGAGGGCATACCGCGCCGGTATCGCAGTAGTCATATGCATACTTGCCTCGGGTAAGGCTGGGGCAGGACTCAGGTTCAACGGCGATAAAGCGGTAATCAGCCTCGCCGCGGATCTTCTCGCCCATGAAAGGTGCGATAAGTCCGCCGAGATTGGAGCCGCCGCCGGCACAGCCAATGATGATATCGGGCTTGATGCCGTATTTATCCATAGCCAGCTTTGATTCAAGACCGATTATTGTCTGATGGAGCAGCACTTGATTAAGTACACTTCCGAGAACATAACGGTAGCCTTCAAGACCTGTTGCCGCTTCCACTGCTTCGGAAATTGCGCAGCCGAGGCTTCCCACAGTGCCGGGAAATTCCGCATTTATCTTTCTGCCGATTTCGGTTTCCATAGAGGGAGAGGGGGTTACGGATGCGCCGTATGTGCGCATTACTTCACGTCGGAAGGGCTTCTGCTCGTAGGAACATCTGACCATGTAGACCTTGCAGTCAAGTCCGAAGTAGGAGCAAGCCATGGAAAGGGCAGTACCCCACTGACCTGCACCGGTTTCGGTGGTTACGCCTTTAAGTCCCTGCTTTTTTGCGTAGTAAGCCTGGGCGATAGCGGAATTTAGCTTGTGAGAGCCGCTTGTGTTGTTGCCCTCGAACTTATAGTAGATCTTTGCCGGTGTACCAAGCTTCTTTTCGAGGAAGTACGCTCTTGTAAGAGGAGCGGGACGGTACATTTTGTAGAAATCGAGGATTTCCGCGGGGATATCGAAATAAGGCGTTGTGTCGTCAAGCTCCTGCTTTATAAGCTCGTCGCAGAATACGGGAGCAAGCTCCTCTGCGGTTATGGGCTTCATTGTCTTTGAACTGAGCAGGGGAGCGGGCTTGTTTTTCATATCCGCACGGAGGTTATACCACTGCTTCGGAAGCTCATCTTCGGTTAAATAAATTTTGTAAGGGATTTCGTTTGACATCTTGGTTACAGTCCTTTCAAAAAAAATATTTTTGCAGCTGCGGAAAACAAAAAACTCCTGTCCCGCAAATTGCTGGGACAAGAGATAAACTCCTGCGGTGCCACCCGGCTTGACGGTAAACTTGCCGTCCACTTTCGCATACTGCTATATGCAGACCTTTGATTACGGAGTGTCAACTCCGGCGCACATACTACGATTATAAATCGGTTCCGTTTGCCCTCAGGTGTCCATTCTGTTATCCTGCCTGCACCGTGCTTACACCGCCCACGGCTCGCTGAAACAGGGAAGTGACAACGTACTCACTCACCCTCATCGGTTTAGTATAGTATATCACTAAATCCTGCTTTTGTCAATAGGTTTTGGGAAAATTGATGTTGATGTGTTCATAATTATATTGTATAATAAAATAAACAGTGAAAAATCAAGGATTGATTTAATGGGGGGAAGAAATGAAATTTGAAACTGTAAAAAAAAAGATAAGCTTGGCAGGGAAGTTATCCTTCGAAGTGCGGAAGTAGCTGATGCTGCATCACTCATCGAGTATCTTAAAATAACATCGGGTGAAACACCGTATTTAATCAGAGAACGTTACTCAATATGTAGGATAATAAATGCATTGCCGCTGCACCGAAGCCGTATATTATGCAAAATGGACCTCATACAAGAGCAGAGTGGTTTTCCCAATGACCTGTTCTGACGATGCTCCACAATCCTTCAATTAAAAATCCTAATATGCTGCCTATGAAAAATAATATAACAAAATCATTATATCGCAGGATTTGAGATTTTTCCGAATTTCCATAAGTATATTACCATATCCTTTGAAGAAAAAAGACTTATTATCTTAGGAAACATTTGCTGATTAAACAAAAGCACCGCAAAACGCGGTGCTGTCGTAATGGGGTGAATGAAGGGGGTCGAACCCTCGACCTCCAGGGCCACAACCTGGCGCTCTAACCAACTGAGCTACATCCACCATATAAATTGAACCGAAAAATCGGTTTGGCGTACCTGGAGGGACTCGAACCCCCGACCTACTGCTTAGAAGGCAGTTGCTCTATCCGGCTGAGCTACAGGTACAAGCTCAAATAACATACACTATTATACACTATCCTGCGCCGTTTGTCAAGGGCTTTTTGCAATTTTTTCAAAATAGTTTTTAAAATATTTTCGGCGGTGCAGAGTATATATTTGAAGGTATGACTTTTAAAGCAATCGTCTCCAAGGGCATTTATAATACATATTTTATGTATTTTGCCCAAAATACGGACAAGGTTGGCATGAATCTTAATAAAAACAAAGAAAATGAAAAAAATTTGTTAAATGTATGGTAATTTGGGGGAAAATATGGTATAATATAGTTTGCGGTAGGTGTAACTGCATCTCCCGTGTGTTTTCTTATGTCAAAATTTATTATATTATATGGAGGTTTATACCAATGAGCAAAAAGTATTGTTACCTTTTCTCCGAGGGTAACGCAGATATGCGTGAGATCCTTGGCGGTAAAGGCGCTAACCTCGCGGAAATGACCAATATCGGTCTTCCCGTTCCCCAGGGCTTCACCATTTCTACCGAAGCCTGCACTCAGTATTACGAGGACGGCAAGCAGATCAACGATGAGATCATGGCTGAGATCATGGAATACATCGTCAAGATGGAAGGCGTAACCGGTAAGAAGTTCGGTGACCTTGAAAATCCCCTTCTCGTTTCCGTTCGTTCCGGCGCACGTGCATCCATGCCCGGTATGATGGACACCATTCTTAACCTCGGTCTTAACGAAGAGGTTGTAGAAGTTATGGCAAAGAAGTCCGGCAACCCCCGTTGGGCTTATGACTGCTACAGAAGATTTATCCAGATGTACTCCGACGTCGTTATGGAAGTTGGTAAGAAGTACTTTGAAGAACTCATCGATAAGATGAAGGAAGAAAAAGGCGTTAAGCAGGACGTTGAGCTTACAGCTGACGACCTCAAGGAGCTCGCTAACCAGTTCAAGGCTGAATACAAGGCTAAGATCGGTCAGGACTTCCCCTCTGATCCTAAGGAACAGCTTCTCGGCGCTGTAAAGGCAGTATTCCGTTCTTGGGACAACCCCCGTGCGAACGTATACCGCCGCGACAACGATATCCCCTACAGCTGGGGTACCGCTGTAAACGTACAGGCAATGGCATTCGGTAACATGGGCGACAACTGCGGTACCGGTGTTGCATTTACCCGTGACCCTGCAACCGGTGAGAAGAAGCTCATGGGTGAGTTCCTTACCAATGCACAGGGTGAGGACGTTGTTGCAGGTGTTCGTACTCCTATGCCTATCGCTGAGATGGCTAACAAGTTCCCCGCAGCATTTGAAGAATTCAAGAAGGTTTGCGAGATCCTCGAAAACCACTATCACGATATGCAGGATATGGAGTTTACCAT
>JAZRPJ010000154.1:0-32812 GCA_045649205.1 Candidatus Flemingiibacterium sp. | reverse complement strand
CCCGAAGTCTTCGACCCCAGAGGTTACCTCACTGTAGCCCGTGAAGAGGTTAAGAAGATGGTTATGCACAAGATCTGCGACGTTCTCGGATCTGCAAACACCCTTTAATCTTAAGATAATATTTTGAGGCAGCTTTCAAAGAAAGCTGCCTCGTTTTTTATTTCTCTGTAATTGCCGCCTTCGCGCGCTGCATGGAGTAAAGCTCGTAGTATCGCCCGCGCTTTTCAAGCAGTGTGAAATGATTTCCCTGCTCCTTTATCTCTCCGTGGGACAGCACGATAATATTGTCTGCGTGCTGAATCGTGGAGAGTCTGTGTGCAACGATAAGCATAGTTCCGATGTTCATCATCCTTTCAAGGGAGTCCTGAATGAGAAGCTCGGTTTCTGTATCTATATTTGCTGTAGCTTCGTCGAGAATCATCACCGCTGGTTTGTGGATTATGGTTCGCGCAAACGAAAGGAGCTGTCTTTGGCCTGCGGAGAAATTGTTTCCCCGCTCTCTTACCTCCTCATCAAGTCCGCCGGGGAGTTTGTCGATGAATTTGTCCGCATTGACATACCGGCAGGCAGCCATCACTTCCTCGTCGGAAATCACACACTTTTCAGAGGAGCCACTCTGCAGAAGAATATTGCTGCGAATCGTTCCGGAGAACAGGAAAACATCCTGCAGCATCTGTCCGAAATGACGGCGCAGAGAGGAAATTTTAATCTTTTTGATATTGACGCCGTCAAGCAAAATTTCTCCTCGCTGGATGTCGTAGTTACGGCAAAGCAGAGAGAGGATCGTGGTCTTTCCCGATCCCGTTGACCCGACAAATGCCACCGTCTGTCCTGCTTCCACCTTGAAGGATACACCTTTCAGTACCCATTCCTCACCTACGTACGCAAACCACACGTCACGGAACTCGATCTCGCCATTGACTTCATCAATTTCAATAGCTTCCTCTGTGTCCACCACATCGGTCTTTATATCGAAGATAGTGAAAATTTTTTCCGCCGATGCGAATGCCGACTGCAAAATATTAAACTGCTCCGCCAGATTTTGTATGGGCGTAAAAAAGGTGGAAATAAACATATAGAAGGTAACCACCGTCCCACTGGTAATTGTCTGACCGAAGAAGGATACATCCTTTATATATCCCCGTCCGCCGAGGTACAAAAGGCAAAGGACCGAGGAAATATACAGCATGTAAACAAATGGACGGAATATTCCGTTAACAAATATCTGGCCTCTTTTCGCCTTGCCAAGTCGCTGATTCTTTTCGTCAAATTCACCTTTTTTCGCTTCTTCGCGATTGAAGATCTGAATCACCTTGATTCCCGAAAGATTCTCGGCAAGAAATGTGTTTATATCTGTGGTACCGTCCTTTACTCTTCGGTGAGCGCGGCGGGCAAATTTTCTGAAAATAATTGTAAACAGAACAATAAAAGGGGCAAAGCAAAGCACCATCAGCGTCAGCTGGTAGTTGACAAGCAGCATCGCCGCCAGTACGCCGATAATGATAAAGCTGTTCTTGGCAAGATTTACGAGGATATGGGTAAACATCATCGAAATTGCATTTGTGTCATTGGTAACCCTGGTTACAAGCTTACCAACGGGGTGGGCATTAAGCTGGGCGTGGGATAAGCTTTCGATGTGTACAAACAAATCCTCACGGATCTTTGAAACGATTTTCTGTCCCGTCGCCTGCAGTAAGATCGCCTGGCAATAGGTGCATATAAGGGATACGACAAGTATTCCTCCGTAAACCGCAACCATTGCGATAAGCCGAGGCATCTCGAAATCGTTTTTCAACATTTCCTCGATTCTTCCCACGATCATGGGCGAAATAATATCGTAGGAAATTGAGAAAAGCATGATAATAAGCACCGCAATAAGGCTTTTCACATGAGGCTTTGCGTAAAAAATCAGCCTTTTTATGATTTCGCCGTCGGACATATTGCGGTCAAACCCGATAGCTTCTTTTTTGTCCTTCATCATGATATAAGCCACAAAAAAGATTATAGACAGCACACCTATTACGCCGCCGAGAATCAAAAGAGGATAAAATTCTCTCATTTTTCCCCCTCCCCAGCTTCATCATCAAGTTTCTGAAGTTCTACCATCTCGTGATATTCGGGACAGTTTTCATAAAGTTCACTGTGTGTTCCAACCATAACTACTCTGCCGTCTTCAATAAATATAACCTTATCCATCCGCTCCACCGTTGAAATACGGTGAGCAATTAAAATTGTAGTCTTGCCCCGGCGGATATTTGCAAGATTGTCGAGGATGACCTTTTCGGTTTTTATATCCACCGCCGAAACGGAGTCGTCAAGAATCAATATGGGCGAATTTTTGAGAATCGCACGGGCGATGGAAATTCTCTGCTTCTGTCCGCCCGAAACAGTAACACCTCTTTCACCGAGAACCGTTTCATACTCTGCCGGGAAGTCGACGATATTACCGTGGACATCCGCCATCTTCGCCGCGTATATAACCTCATCGCTGTGGATTTCATCAGCGGAAAAGCCTATATTGCGTGCAATTGTGTCGCTGAAAAGGAAATTATCCTGGGGCACATACGCCGCAGATTCACGTACTCTGTGTATGGGAATCGTATTGATGTCATGTCCATCGAGAAAGACTGTTCCGTCCGGAACATTGTAGGTGCGAAGGATCAGATCCACAAGTGTTGTCTTTCCGGAGCCGGTCTTTCCGATAACGCCTACGTTTTCGCCGGCATTTATTCTGAATGTAACATCACTTAGTACCTGCTGTTCAGAGCCGGGATAAGTAAAATAAAGTCCGCGGAATTCGATATCACCCCGAAGCGGACCGCAGTCCTTTACATCTTTTCGGTCGAACACATCCGGCTTTGCATCAAGAAGCGCACTAATACGCTTAAGGGATGCCTTGCCTCTGGATGCCATTTCAATAAGCTGTGAAACCGCCATGACCGGCCATACAATAGCTGTAAAATAACCGATAAACTCCACAAGCTCGCCTGCGTTGAATACCCCCTTATAAACAAGATATCCGCCGTATCCGAGGATAACACAGATGACCGAGTTTACGAAAAGTGTAACGCTGATATTAAGGAAGGTGGAGATTTTGGTATAATCCACATTGGCTTTTTCGTTGTTTTTATTGTGCCGCCTGAAGGCGGAAAGCTCGGCAAATTCTCTGACAAATGCCTTTATTACGGAAATACCGGAAAAGCTCTCCTGGGAAAAATCGGAAATCGCCGCGAAAGCCTCCTGGCGCTTTTCCCACTTCATCATCATGTACTTTTCCACAATGGCACCGATGACAAAAAGGAACACCATGGGGATAAGGGAAAATCCGGTAAGCAGTGGATCGAGCCGGTACATCTTGTATATTGCAAGCAGACCGAGAAGCAGCGCATCAAAGAACATAAGTACACCGGAGCCAAAGCAATCCTGCACTGTTTCAAGGTCATTCGTGAACAGCGACATCATTGTGCCGACCTTGTTCATCTGATAATACTGCTGGGAAAGATTTACCGCGCTGGCAAACATCTTTTTGCGGATATCGGTTTCCACGCTGACTCCCGCACCGAAAAAGCAGACACGCCAAAGGAAGCGTCCGATAACCATAACAAGAATGATCCCTAAAAGAGGCAAACAGATTTTATCAAGCAGAAAGTCCATATCGAAAGCGAGGAGCTGCCCGTCAACCTCAACTGCACCGTTATTGATTCCGTTGATCACCATCTTATAAAGCTCCGGTATAAGGAGCTGGAAATAGTCCACGGCAATAAGGGCTAAAATACCGAAAATCAGTGCCGGTGAATATTTTAGATAATAAAAATTTATATGTTTTCCGAAGATCATTTTTGCAAGTAACCTTTCATCTGACGAAAGCATAATATAACATCTTAAATTATACCACAGTATGCAAAAAAAATCAAGCGGTTTTTATGTTTTCCGGATAAAAATAACCGAGGCAAATTCAACGAAGAACTTGCCTCGGATTTGTATTTACACTGTATCAGCGTCTGCCTTCAAAGTTTCCATTTCCGGGAGGATAATTGCCGCCATTCGGTCTTGGAGGCTGAGGGGGCATTTGCGGCTGACGGTAGCCTTGCTGATTGGTTTGCTGAGTCCGCTGTATTGCCTGCCTGCGGAGCTGCTCGCGGCGATGCCGCTCTATAGCTTCGCGTCTGCGGCGACGTATATACTGTGCACGCAGATACAGCGCGAAATAAGCCGCTACCAATAATGCCGCCAATACTAAAATGATAATGAGGAGCACAACAATGAAAGGTATTCCCTTTCCGGTGTAGATCTTCACGCTTTCAAGCCACAGTCCGCTGACACCTTCAACCGTGTCACTGCCGTCTGTGTTCACCCAAAGCTTTATGGAATCCACATCACCTTTAGTGATTTCTGTAAATTCATCAATCTTAAAACGCAAATCCTGCCAACTGCCCGTTTGAATCTGCGCAGTTCCTTCAAATACCGTAGTATCAAATTCGCCGTCCCCGTTTTTTTGGAGCCGCAGCATTACATTAACAGCAGATACTTCGGCAGGTGCTTCAGCCATAACCCGAACAGTGATGTATTTTGCGCCTTTCAAAGCGTCATCGGACTTGAAGGTATTGCCGAATCCTTTGTATTCATTCGAAATGTTGGTAATTCGCGAATAAAGCGCCGTTCCGGATCCGCTGCCAACCGGACTCAAATCAACGTAATCTGCGTAATCGGAAGGATAAAAATTAAATGTTTTTCCAGCAGTCAAGTCGAAGAGGGTCTTTGCTTTGAGCTTCTTTTCAAATTCTGACGAGGCTTCTGCCGCCTTGGAGATATACACACGGTCCTCAAAGCTCTTGTATTTTACATTATCGGGCATAAACATTCCGAATGCACCCGTTCCTACTGTCTGCTTAACAAAAGCGGTAACTTCCTCGCTTTTGTCTGTATCAATGAGCGAAAATACGTTGTATATGGGCTTCTTTGCTCCGGCATCGGAGCTTTCCTGGGATTTACTGGTCCATAGTCCGTACTTGTATGCTTCAGAGGGGAAATCTACATGGCGGTAATATATAAACGCGTCAATGTCCTTGTTGCGGTCGGCAGTATAGTAAGCAAGTGCGTACGCCGCCGCCTGCATGGTCATGGTACTATCGTCATCAGGTGAACCGGGAATACCAAGCTCGCCGATTATAATACTTCTCACATCAGAGTTGTATTGGAAATCGTCGTCGTTCATATATTCGGTCAGCACGCCGATATTTTTCATGGTAATATACTGGGTGGAGATATCATCCCCGGCAAAGGGATCACTCCAATATTCAATAATACCGACATCAGAAGGATAGGGGTTTACGGACAGTCCCCAATCTACATTTCCGGAATTCTTCACAGCATTATTGAAGCCGTCAAGAAACTCTTTTCCGGTCATATCCGATTCAGCTTCCGCGGTATTGAAATTGTTGCCGAGAGAAATATAAACTCTGCCGTTTGAATAGTTTGAACGCATAGCTGTATATGCCACACGGAAAGCTGTCACATATGAGTCAATATATTCCGCCTTATCAAAAGAGCCGAAATTATTCCATTTCTCACCGCGGTTAACCTCATAACCGAGAATTATTCCGGGAACAAATCCGTACATATGGTCAGCCGAGGTATATCTGGCGCAGATATAATCCATAAATGCGCAGTACATATTCATGGCTGTTTCGGAACGGGAATTAAGAGCATAGTAGGAAGCGTCCGCGGATGCTCCATCAAAATAAAGACTCATCAAATCCCCGGTATAACTGCTGTCGGGAGCGCTCAGAAGGATATTGAAATATACATTTATACCTGCCTCGGTGTAAGTTCTCACACGGTGGTCAAGTACTAAAAGATTATTTTCGTTAATATAATAAGTTCTGCCGCCGTAAACAAAAGAGGTTGCGCCCTCGGTCATTCCGCCGAGCATATACTCGTTTATCGGTATATTAATGACGGTGTGCTGAACGCCTAAAATCTGTGCATCGGTAAAGGATCCGAATCGAAGGCCTTTCTTTGAGCTGCCAGTGGGGAACGGTTCATCATTCTTTGCATAATCGGAAAAATTATCCACATAATGCATCTCGCCCACTACAGTATATCCACCGCCCGCCGATTTTTCCGCAACGGCGAATTTTGAATAAAGTCTGCTGACATTTCCGTTTTGGTAGGGAATTTTTACTGCAATTTCTTTATTCACCTTAAAGGATTCCAAGGGTTCAAGTCCGTTTATATCCGCGGCAGTCTGATGAGGCATAAACTCAAAAAGATAGAGCGTGCTGGATTTATTCTCCTTGACGTAGTCCTTCGAAAGTTCGATTTCAACTGTTAATTCGGTGCGTGACTTATTAAGTGTAATTTGCGAAATTCCGTTTTCGCTTTCTGCGGCATGACCGACCACACCCATTGACATAACAGTGACAACCGCCAACATAAGAATGGCGGCTATGTATATTACTTTTTTAACACCTAAAAATCTGTTTTTCAAATCAAATCCCCCATTCCGCGCTACTGCAGTTCTGCATCTATAACAAAAAAGTTACGCAAAATCATATATTTCTCTATATATGATATCACAAAAATAAACAAAAATCAATCTCTTTTTATTAAATAATACGAAATTTAACATAAAAATTTGCGTTTTTAGTCTAATGATGCGTGTTTTTCAGGTATACATTATCTGCGTACACTAATATAGGACGGCATTGATTTATTTCTTCAACGCCGCCCTATGTCTGAAAACTACCGATAAGTTTAAAATCCGCCGCCACCGTGAGTTCTGCCGGAGGAGCTTCTGTGGGTGCTGCTTCCGCCGCTTGAGGATTGTTTGGGTTTCGCTCTGCGTGTCACGTTTGAATACAAAAACATATCGTGACTGTTTTTAATTAAAATGCTGTCCCGACGAATATATTCATCCGCTTTGGGCTGAAATCTGACGCTTTTATGCTTTCCTTTCATCACGGACATGACAATCGTAGCAACAATCGCCGCAACTACAAGCCCGCCGCCTGCAAACATAAAAATCCCCGTTATTTTTTCTTCCGCCGTAAGTTCAATCTCCGGATCGGCAGGCTCGCCGTTATTTGCACGGATAATAAAGTCCTCGGACATTTCAATAAACTTCACAAAGGCTGAAAAATCATCACCTCCATAAAGCCCGGCATCGATCATATTCTGACCGATATACTGAATCCCGGCATCGGTAAATACAGTAATTCCGTAGCCGCAGGTGGAGATATAGCACCTTTGCATTGAAAGATTGTACACTATCACGCACCCGTCATGATTTACACCTTGCCCCAAGCCGAAATAATCATAGTAATCATCCGCAAATCTCATAATACCGTCAGCGGATTCCTCATATTCGCCGGAAAAATTCTCCACAGTGCATATAGCCACATCAAAGCTGTACTCGCTCGCAATTCTCTCAAGCTCACTTTGAAGTATTAGCTCCTCGGAGCTATCGAATATATCCGCTGAGTCGTTTAAAAGCGGAACGCCGCCCTCCGCAGATGCCGGAAAAGCAAATGCAGACAAAAGCATGGTGGCGAGAAGTACAACAGCGGATACATAAAAACAAATTTTCTTATTCACCGTTATACCCCCTACAATATCATAAACAGTCCGACGATAATAGCCGCGGCTTCAAGCACGCCTGCGATTATGCCCCAACGCTTCCAATATTTCCCACTGTCCACCGGGAGGTCACCTACAAATTTTCCTGTTTGACCATTCATGGCAAAGGTGTATCTCTTCCCCTTGTATGTGGTATTGAGAAGCCACACGGGGAGCAGTGCATACTTTGCCGTGCCGTTATGTATACGCACACTGCTCGACTTTGTGAGTACGCTTTCGTATCCCGTAACAGTATCGCGGAAAAGGCTTTCCACACTGGATTTCACACGGCTGTTTGCCCGTTCCGCGCTATCATCCGCACTTATGTCGTACTTGTCGGCAAAATATCCCGCAAGATATGCCGACTGAAAATCAACCGCCTCTTCGAAATTATAGGGTTCGATTGATTCCATTAAGTCATCTGCCATTTTTTCAGAGCCATCCACCGGGATGTTATAAAACGATACCGAGCCGGAACGAATCGCCTGATAGTGCTGCGTTTCGGTGTAGAAATAATCTTTATCCGACCAATGACGGGTACGGGTAGCCGCATACTCAATATCTGCATCGCTGTCAGCGCCAAACATCCAAAAAGGTACATAAATTCCTTTGATCTCGTCAATATGATTTTCATCCTTGAAGAAATCCGGCAAAAGCGGTTTACCGCTGTAATGGGATCGCAGTGCTTCTTTTGCAGCCTTTTTGTCTACCTTGAATGGGATAACATAGTCCGGCTTCAGCATACCTGACAGCCTGCCGGACAGAGTCACTGGATTTTGGCAGAATGGACAGGAGGTCGCCGCAGTGTTCTCATCCGCCACGATCTCTCCGCCGCAGGAATTACAGATATACACCTTCATATCCTCGGCATCCCATTCCCCATTACCTGAGGTATCCCATTCCATCTGATCCGGGGCATTTGCACTTGCCGCTAACTCCTGCGCCCGAAGTGCGTCCATCTCAAATTCGGTATCGCAGAATGGACACTTCATCTTTTGAATGTTGCTGTCAAAATTTATTGCACCGCCGCAGCAGGGGCATTTATACTCTACAACATTATTCATAACGCCCCACCTCGGTTACTTTTTGTCGCTGTCGTCAAATACATCTCCGCACTCGGGGCAGAATTTTGGAGGATTACGGGGATCTTCGGGAGTCCATCCGCATTTGTCACAGCGGTATAAAGGCTCGCCTGCAGGCTTTTTCGCTCCGCATTCCGGGCAGAATTTGCCCTGGTTAACCGCTCCGCAGGAGCAGCTCCATCCCTTCTGTTCTGGCTTTTTTGCTCCACATTCGGGACAGAATTTACCCGTGCAAGAAGCACCGCAGGAGCATTTCCAAGTATTCGCCGCGTTGCCGCTCGGTGCAGGCTGCGCATTCTTCGGCTGCTGTCCCATGGCATACAGATTCTGCGGATTCATTCCGCCGGCATTCATAGCCATACCCATGCCAACGAATCCGTTCATTGCGCCGCCTTCGTTGGCTGCCGCCGCACGCATAGCGTCTGCCTGTGCTCCCACAAGAGTTGCCGCCGCCATGGTGGGGTCACGCATTACCGCCGCCTTCTGAAGCTGCTTTATCATATCAGCATCTTCCTCGGGGAGAGTTACCGAACCGAGAGCTATGCTTACGATCTTAAGTCCGCGTGTCGCCCCCCATTTTTCAGACAGAGCAGTATTCATAGCCGCTTCCAAATCAGTATTATGGGATATTATCTGATTGGGGCGAAGCTCCATATCCGAAAGCCGTGCAAGGGCGGGCTGAAGCGCGGATATAAACTCGGTTTTCAGCTGACCTTCGATCTCTTCGCGCAGATATTCGCTTTCCACATTTCCGCAGACATTGGTATAGAACAGAATGGGGTCTGCAATTTTATAGGAGTATACGCCGCAGCATCTGAGGGAAACATCCACGTCAAGTCCGATTTTGGAATCCACCACACGGAACGGAACGGGATTGGCAGTACCGAATTTATTGTCGATAAGCTCCTTGGTATTGAAATAATAGACACGCTGGTCTTTTCCAGTATCACCGCCGTAAGTAAAGCGTTTACCTATGGTTTTGAAAGACTCAAGGATACTTTGCCCCAATGATCCTGCAAAAATGCTGGGTTCAGATGAGGCGTCATAGGTAAACTCACCGGGCTCGGCACAAACCTCAACCACCCTTCCCTGATCAACTATGATCATGCACTGACCGTCAGCAACAGCTATGCCTGAACCGTTTGAAATAATGTTATCGCTGGCTTTTGTGTTTGACGAACGTCCGGATACACGTTTCTGACCCTTTGTCATCATAACATCGTTTGGGATAGATTCACAGTAGAAAAATTCCTTCCACTGATCTGCCAATGCGCCGCCAAGGGCACCGATTCCTGCTTTAATAAGTCCCATAAGTTTTCCTCCCGATCAAATATTTAGTAAAAATATGACTACAGATTAATTTATAGGCTTACCTGCCTACTCACATTATATCACAAATTCTCAAAAAATGCAATATTCCCCGAAAAAAATCAAATGGATTCTCCGCGCTTCTTTTTTGTGGTATCTCTTATAGTGAATGCAAAGGGCACCTCGTATATACCGGTTTTGTGTCCCGGGTTATTTACATAGTCAAGCATAATTGAATACGCCTTGTTTGCAAGGTTGAAGCACTGGTATGAAACGGTGGTAAGCGGCGGCGATACATGAGAAGATATGGGAAGATTGTCAAATCCTACAATCATGATATCATCCGGAATGATCAGCTTTGCACGCCTTTTTGAACGGAACCCTTTTATCATCCTCTGCACATCAACGGCAATCAGGTCGTGAAAGCAGAAAATGCCGAGAGGAAGCTGATCAGCCTTCGCTGCAGCTTCATTCAGCATATTATTTATAAACCATGAAAGCTCCCGTAAATGAGAAGCTTTGTGGGCAGATGAAAGTATACTGATGTTTTCACCCTTCAGTATGTATCCGCCGCCATTAAGATGATCTCTGTATCCGTCAAGACGTCGGTCAAAATCAATATAATCCTCGGTGGTTATGTAGGCAAAGGATCTGCATCCACAGTCCACAAGATGCTTTGCCACCTGCTTTCCGGCCTGGTAATTGTCCACAAGTACCATATCGCTATTTGTGAAATCGGCGTAATCCGCAAGAGTCACAAGCGGCAGGGGATATCTCTCATAATATGTCTGCTTGAATTTTGAAATTTGAACACAAATGAAAACGCCGCGGCATCCATGCCGGAGAAACATCTCCATTATGTCTTCTTCCTGCTCTTGATTCCCGTTGCTGCTGGAAATCAGCAGCTTTGCCCCGTTTTTGTAAGCGGCATCGCAAAGGCAGTTTATAAGTTCACCGAGAAAAGGATTTGCCGTATCGTTTATGAGGACACCAAAAACATTTTCTTTTGATTTTGATATCTCGGTGCCATAGGGAGAGGTTGGCGAGCAGTATCCCGTTGTAACATAATATTGCTTGCCGTGCAGTCTGAGAAGATTCACGGACTCTAATTTGTGGAACAGCTCTACCGCCACACGCAGAGAACAGTGAAATTCTTTTGAAAAGGTTCTTATATCGAAAAATTTTCCTCCCGATTCACCGTATTTCCCGCAAAGAATATCCCTTTCTACGGTTTCGAATAAGCTGTCAACACGTTTCACTTTTAATCCCTCATCAAACTATAAACTATAGTTAAATTATAACATGGACGAATAGACATTGTCAAGAATTTTAAGCAAAAAGAGGAAACTATTTTTATATGTTTCCTTCAAAGAATAATAATCTCCTTGCATTTGGTAAGATATGTTGTTATAATATAAGTAGATAGACAAAACCCTGATTTTAAAAAGTAATAGGAGGTGAATTATTTTGAAAATGGCAGAACTTCACCTGCTCGGCAAGAAAATAAACATCGAGGATTCTCCCGTTTTATTCAAGTATTCTCCCGATGAAAACTGGAAAAACTACTTTGATGTAAAGGGTGGAGAATGGGAATACAAAGGCGGGTGCCTTATCGGAGCGGAGCGAGGAAATAAGGGCGGTATCCTCTTCACCAAAGATTCCTACGAAGACGGTACAATGATGACCTTTAAAGTATCCACCGTGCTTCCGGCGACAAGAGATCTCAACGCGGTTTTCTGTGCGGAGTGGGATGAAAAGACAGACTATCTCGGTGAATCCTATGTCTGCGGACTCAACGGCTGGTATGAGCATAAAAGCGGAATCGAGCGTAACGGAAAATCATGCCTTAACGCCACCACAACTCTCTATAAGTATACTCCCGGCGAAGAAGTTACCATCAGATGCGGTTCCATAAACGGTCATTCCTTCATGACCGTTGACGATGTTCTTGTCAGCGAGGTTATAGATCCTGATCCTTTACGCGGAGGATATTTCGGCTTCTCTCCATACTGCACCAAGCTGAAGATAAGGGATATCGTCATTCAGAAAATAGCCTGGGAAGAATTTCCCCAGACCTATGACCCGGAATTTTAATTTAAAATAATTACATAAAGGAGAAACGAAAATGCCATCAGATTTCAGATACAACACAGGTGAGACCAAAGTACCGTGGGCAGCAGTGGGCGAAAACTACAACGCCGCTGACCTCATGGAAATGATCAGATTCCTCATGCAGGGTGAGGGTAAGGAATACGACGATGCTCTCGTAGCTGTATGGGAACAGGTAAAGAAGCTCAGCGAGATCTCTACACCTCCGGGAAAACTCAGCCTCGGCTCAAAGGTAGAAGAAGCGGAAAAGGCTTGCAACGAGTACCTCGGCACAGATTCCTGCACCTTCCTTACCAACTGCACCGCAGGCTTTGAAATGGCTCACAAGTACGCAGGGGTAAAAGCAGGCGACGAGGTTATCGTTCCTGCCATCACCTTCGTTGCAACCATGGTATATCCCCTTTCCATCGGTGCAAAGCTTGTATTCGCCGACGTTGACCCCCGCACCATGAACATGGATCCCGCTGACGTTGCAAGAAAGATCACCCCTAAAACAAAGGTTATCGTCCCCGTCCATATCGGCGGTTACCCCGTTGACATGGATCCCATCATGAAGCTTGCAAAGGAACACAACATCGTTGTTCTTGAGGATGCCGCTCACGCCTTCGGTGCAATGTACAAGGGCCGCCGCATCGGTACTATCGGTGATTTCGCTTCCTTCAGCTTCCATGAAGTTAAGAACATCACCTCCTTCGGCGAGGGAGGTATCGCTACAACCTCCATCCCCGGTTATGCTTCTGAAATGAAGCGCGCACGATTCCTCGGTGTTGATTTCAATACTCCCGTTAAGGATTGGCTCTACAATATCACCGCAATTAAAGGAAAGGATGAGCCTTTCGTTGCGGCAACCAACAGCTCCACAACCGAGATCCAGACTCTCGGTCTTTCAAGACAGATCGAAAGAATCGACAAAATCATCGAGGAACGCCGCAAAGCCGCTGAATACTTAAACAAGCGTCTTTCCGTATGTGATGCTATCATTCCTCAGCCTCTCGACACCGACGAGATCAAGAGTACATATCACCTCTACCTCATTCAGATCGATCCCGCAAAGGCAGGCGGCGATATTCAGGTATTCAAGAAGAAGCTCGAGGAAAAGGGCGTTACCAATATTCCTCATTTCGGTCCCCTCTACCGCTTCAAGGTAGTCGAAGATGCAGGCTACGATTCCGACGAGATCGGAAAGACCTGCCCCGTATGCGAGGAGCATTTCTACCACCGCTTCACACATCTTCCCCTCTACGGTCTTACCGACGAACAGCTCGAATTTATGGCTGATGCAATTCTTGAAACCGTTGCAGAAATGCAGCGCGGCGAATAAGGAGAAGTTTATGCGTAAAGTAAAATGGGGCGTTATCGGCTGCGGCGGAATTGCTGACAGAAGAACACTTCCCGGCATGATGCTCGCCGAAAACGCAGAACTTATTGCAGTAATGGACGTTAATCCCGAATTCGCAAAGAAATGCCAGGAAAAGTACAACGCAAAATATTCTTTCACAGATGTCGAATCACTTCTTGCAGTAGATGAGATTGAAGCTGTCTATATCGCTTCTCCCGTTTTCTGTCACAAGGAGCAGGCTCTCGCCGCTGCAAAGGCAGGTAAGCACATTCTTCTCGAAAAGCCCGTAGGTCTTACGGTTCCCGAGGCGGAAGAAATCGTCGATGCATGCAAGGCGCCAAATATAAAGCTGGGTGTCGGATTTGTTATCAGATTCCACAACGTTCATCAGCAGATGAAGGAAATTATAGCAAAAGGCGAGCTTGGCGAAATTGTTTCCGCCAGAGCACAGTTCAGTTGCTGGTATCCCGAGCAGGAAGGCGTATGGCGTCAGAACCCCAATCTTTCCGGAGGAGGCGCACTCATGGACATGGGTGTGCACTGTATCGACCTTATCAGACACATCACCGGACTCGAAGTAACCGCTGTTTCCGGCATGGTTGGAAACCAGGTATTCAAGTATCCCGTAGAGGATGCGGGCTCGGTACTGATGCGTATGGAAAACGGTGCGACAGCATATGTTGAGGCTAACTTCAATCTTCCCGATGATGCTGTTCTCTGTAAGCTTGAATTCTACGGAACAAAGGGCAGTCTTATAGCTGAACAGACCATCGCTCAAAGCGAATTCGGCACTATGGTATACCGCAAGGCCGACGACGGTGCGGCATATGATGCAGCCCAGGTAAGAAGTGGCACAAAGGCCGTCGAATTTAAGGGCGAGGGCGGAAATATGTACACAAAGCAGATTACCGCTTTCGGCGATGCCATCATAAACGGCACTGATGTTCCCGTAACCGCCGAGGATGCTATTCTCTCACAGAAAATTGTCGAAGCCGCTTATATGAGCAGCAACAAGGGCGTTGCTATTAAAATGGCGTAAAACCACAAAATCATGACCACCGGCTAATAATAAGCCGGTGGTTTTTACTGCCCTTTTCGCCCCTTCCCCTTTCCGTCGCCTGCGCCGCCACCTCTCCTATAGGGTGAGTTTTTTCATATGTTTGTGCGATGATTTCAGAGATTTCCCGGTAAGAGCCTTCGACAAGCCCATCGACTTATGCGTATGTGAATGTACTCATTATTCAGCCGAAAGCGCTCTTCCTATACTTAAACCACTCCCGCTGAAGAAGCTCCTTTTCAACCACGTTTTCAAGCCCTGGGAGGATAGGATCGGCGAGCTTGATATTATAAATCTCTGCAAGGAATTGCCCTGTACCTGCTGTGTTGCCCATGACGGAGAGGAATTTTGGATATAAGTATAGAATCAAGCTGTATGCTTTTAATTATGGACTGACCAAAAGGTCAGTCCTTTGTTTTTTAATGCACAATCTAAAAAACATTTCGCTATATATGCATAAATCTATATTTTCTTGTTATTATTAGAATAAGGTAATATATTTGAATGCCGCAGAAGGTTGACATAAAAAGTCAAACGCTGTCGGCGGAATGGAGGTTACAATGAGATTCAAGAAGAAAGAGTGTATCGCCATGATTTTGGCAGGAGGTCAGGGCAGCAGGCTGACGGTACTTACAGAAAGCACTGCGAAGCCGGCAGTTCCCTTTGGCGGGAAATACAGACTTATAGATTTTCCCCTTTCAAATTGCGTTAACTCCGGAATAGATACTGTCGGGATACTGACGCAATATCAGCCGCTCCAGCTTAACGAATACATCGGCAACGGCTCACCATGGGGTCTTAACAGCACAAACGGAGGCATTCATATACTATCGCCATATTCAAGGAGTGCCAGTTCAGAATGGTATAGAGGTACGGCGAATGCAATATTTCAGAATATTTCATTTATCGACCGCTATAATCCCACAAATGTCCTGATTCTGTCTGGAGATCATGTCTACAAAATGGATTATTCACTTATGATTACCGAACACATAAAAAACAATGCGGACTGTACCATTGCGGTAATCAACGTTCCCATTGATGAGGCATCACGCTTCGGTATTATGAACACAGACGATTCCGGAAAAATATTTGAATTTGAAGAAAAGCCGAAAGTGCCGAAAAGTACAAAAGCCTCAATGGGTGTTTATGTATTCCGTTATGATAAACTGCGGGAATATTTGATCTCCGACAATGAGGACCCTGATTCAAGCAACGACTTTGGAAAAAATATTATCCCCAAAATGCTCAATGACGACAACCGATTATTTGCCTATGAATTTGGCGGATACTGGAAGGACGTTGGTACAATTGACGGCTTGTGGCAATCCAATATGGATATTCTCGGCCCGGATCCGATCCTCAACATGAGGGAGGGAGGCAATCGCGTTTATGCGAGAAATTACGCACACCCCAGCAGTTACATCGCCCCCGATGCGGAAATCGTAAATTCTTATATTGCCGAGGGCAGCACGGTTTACGGAAAGGTTCACAACTCAATAATCTCCACGGGATGCATTGTTGAAAAAGGAGCCATGGTGTATAACAGCTTTATAATGCCGGGGGCTGTCATCGAAACTCATTCGGTGATCAGATATTCCATTATCGGAGAGAATGCCTCGATATACGCGAACGCACGCATCGGCGACAATCCGCAATTTTATGAAAAAGGCAAATGGGGCATTACCGTTGTGGGCAAGGACAAAGAGGTAGCACAGAATAAGATCCTGCTGCCAAAGGAAATTTATTGAAGGTAGGTGAATATATGAAAACAATGGGCATAATTTTCTCCAACATATACGACAGCACCCTTGGGGAGCTTACAAATCACAGAACCGTAGCATCCCTCCCTTTCGGGGGAAGGTACAGACAGATAGATTTTGCACTGTCGGGTATGTCAAACTCGGGAATATACAATATCGGTATAATCACAAAATACAACTACCGCTCACTTATGGATCATCTCGGAAGCTGCAGTGCATGGGATCTTAACAAAAAGAATGAAGGCGTGGTCTTTCTTCCACCCTTTGCTGAAGGAAACACCGGAAATGTATACAAGGGAAAGCTTGAAGCACTCTATTCGGCACGTGGATTTATAGGCAATGAAGCCTATGACTATGTTGTAATCTGCGATTCCACTGTCCTTTGCAATATGGATCTAAGAGATGCCGTAAAGCATCATGTTCAGAGCGGAAACGATGTTACAGTAGTTTCCAAGCTGAAAAGATCCCAAAAACCATCTCCCCTTATACTGAAAACCGACAGCAAAAACCGGGTAACTGAGCTGAAAATAGACGTTCATCCCGACGATGGCAGTTATGTGGGCATGGGAATATTCGTTATGAACCGCAGTCTTCTTGTTGATGTGATACAGGACTCTCACTCAAGGGGATATGTACATTTTGAGAGAGATTATCTTCAGCGTAGATTTAATGAGGATACTGTAAAGATAGGTGTATATCCCTTTGATGGAGTGGTGCTGTTCAATGAAGACATTGAGAGCTATTATTACAACAACATAGCACTTTTAAATAAAGAGATCCGGGACGGTATTTTCCTTAAGGATTCCCCGATTTATACCAAGGTCATGGATGAGATCCCCACATATTACGAGGAAGGCGCAAGGGTTGCAAACTGCATTGTTGCCGACGGATGCGTAATGCGCGGTAAAGTTGAGGACAGTGTTATTTTCCGTGGGGTAACTGTGGAAAAAGGCGCGTCGATAAAATCAAGTATCATTATGCAGGGTGCAAAAATCGGTGCAGGTGCTTCTCTTGAGTGTGTTATACTTGATAAAAATGTTACGGTCAACGGTGGTTCAAGCCTTAAAGGAACACCGAGACATCCCGTTATTATAAAAAAAGGAGAAATCGTATGAAAATAGTTTTTGCCGCCAGCGAAGCGGCACCCTTCATCAAAACCGGAGGTCTGGGCGATGTCGCCCAGGCTCTCCCCAAGGCACTGTCGGAATACAAAGGAAATGAAGTCCTGCTTTTTATTCCATATTATGGGAGCATAAAGAAAAATCCCAATATCCCTGTAGAAAGAGTGGCGGAGTTTGAAACACAACTCTCATGGCGAAATGTCTATGTTGGCCTTATGAGGTACAAAAGTAAAAAACGCAAGCTCCGGATATATTTTATTGACAACGAGCAGTATTTCGGGCGAGATAATATTTACGGCTACTCTGACGATGGCGAAAGATTTGCGTACTTTTCCAAGGCAATACTTGAATCTCTTGCTTATATGGATGAGCGCCCGGATATCATCCACTGCAACGATTGGCAGACAGCTCTCATTCCGGTACTTCTTCACGCCTTCTACAATGACCGGCTCGGTAAGGCCAAAACGGTATTTACTATCCACAATATAGAATATCAAGGCTGGGCGCACCCCTATTTTTTAGGCGATGTATTAGGGCTTCCCGACAGCTATGCCAGCACTTTTTCTCATGACGGCTCGGTTAATTTCATGAAAGGCGGTATGCTTTCAAGCAACAGCATCACCACGGTTTCAAGAACCTATGCAAATGAAATATGTTATCCTCATTTCGCACATGGCTTATCCTCGATAATAAACAGCCATGCTTTCAAATTAACCGGTATTGTGAACGGCATTGATATGTCGGAAAACGATCCGGAATCAGACCCATACCTTGCCGAAAACTATAGTGCAGACACCTTTGAAAATAAAAAAACCATATGCAAAGCGAAGCTGCAGGAGAAATGCGGTCTTCCCGTAGATCCGGACATTCCGCTTATTGGTATGGTATCACGGCTTGTGGAGCACAAAGGACTTGATATCCTATGCAGTTCTATAGATGAAATGATGAGCCTTGACGTTCAACTCGTCATCCTCGGTACGGGTGACGGATGGTATGAAAATCTTCTTAAGGATGCCGCCGGACGGTATCCCGACAAAATTTCTCTTAATCTTTGCTTTAATAGGGAGTTGGCATCCGAGATATATTCTGCCTCTGATATTTATTTAATGCCATCGAAAAGTGAGCCATGCGGACTTTCTCAGTTAATTGCCATGCGTTACGGTTCGGTTCCCATCGTTCACGAAACAGGTGGACTCAAGGATACCGTGATCCCCTTTAATCCGGAGAGCGGCGAAGGGCTTGGGTTCACATTCAGGGCTTTTACAAAAGAAGATATGCTTGATGCACTTCACCGTGCACTCGATGTTTATTTTAATGAGAAAGGTAACTGGCATAAAGCGGTGTACAACGGCATGACAGCCGATTTCTCATGGGACAGGCCCGCCGATGAATATATGGAGCTATACGGGAATTTAATATACAACTCATAACCCACAGCAAAAGGAGATCCAAAGAATGCAAAATAGACATGAAGAACTGTTAGAAAAACTCAACGAAACCTCCGTAAGACTCTTTTCCTGCAATATCGGGGAAGCCACGGAAAAGCAGGCATATAAGGTGCTTTGTACCCTCATCCGTGAAAAGCTTGCGAAAAAGAGAAAGGAGTTTAAGGATTCATATAAGGACACGGACCGAAAAAAGGTGTACTATATGTCAATGGAATTCCTTGTGGGTACGTCACTTCGAAATAACCTATATAACCTGGGACTTGAAAATGATTTCAGAGAAGTTCTCGCATCCCAGGGCTTCGATATAGATAATATATATGACCTTGACCCGGATGCCGGTCTTGGAAACGGCGGACTCGGTCGCCTGGCATCCTGCTACCTGGATTCACTAACGGGCAACGACCTCCCTGCAACCGGCTTTTCTATACGTTATGAGTTTGGTGTATTCAAGCAGAAGATAGTTGACGGATGGCAGATCGAATTTCCCGATAATTGGCTTGAAAGAGGCGAGGTGTGGCTTCAGCCGAGAGCTGACGAAAGCTATGAGATAAAATTTGGCGGAAGAGTCAGCGAATGGTATGACAACGGAAAATTCCGGGCGGTGCAGACCGATTATCAGAGGGTGATTGCAGTTCCCTACGATATGTATATTTCAGGCTACAGATGCAAGGCGATAAACAAGCTGGTGCTTTGGAGCGCAAACCTGCCGAGCTTTGATATGGGAGCATTTTCCCGGGGCGAATATGTCCGTTCCCTGGAGCAGAATACCATGGCAGAGGTCATTTCCAAGGTGCTCTACCCTGCCGACAATCATGTTGAGGGAAAAAGACTTCGTTTAAAGCAGCAATATCTTCTCGTCAGTGCGTCACTGCAGAGTATACTGAATGAGCATTTAAAAAAGCACCGTACTCTCCGTAATCTTCACGACTATGCGGCAATTCATATAAACGACACCCATCCCGCCCTATGTGTTCCCGAGCTTATGCGACTTTTGATGGATGATCACGGATACGATTGGGATGAAGCGTGGGAAATATCCGAAAAAACCCTCTCCTACACCAATCACACCGTAATGAGTGAAGCACTTGAATGTTGGAGTATCTGGCTTTTTGAGGAGCAGCTGCCAAGAATTTATTCGATAGTGAAGGAGATAGACAGGCGTGTAAGAGAAAAGCTAAATGCCCTATATCCCGGTGACTTTGAAAAAATCAACCGGATGGCGGTTATCGGCGACGGGAACGTACGAATGGCAAACCTTTGCCTTGCCTGCTGTCATAAAATCAACGGTGTATCAAAGCTTCACACGGAAATTCTGAAGGAAAGCATCTTTAGAGATTACTACGAAACAAATAAAAGCCGTTTTCTGAATGTGACAAACGGTATTGCATACCGGCGTTGGCTCTGTCAGGCAAATCCTTCGCTGACCGGGTTCTTAACTGAGCTTATCGGCGAGGAATTTCTAAAAGACGCTTCAAAGCTTGAGAAGCTTCTATCCTTCAAGGATGATAAATCCGTACTTGACAGACTTGCCGAAATAAAGCTTACAAACAAGCGTCGGCTTGCCGCATATATTGCGGAAAAGAACGGTATAAATGTTGACCCGACATCAATTTTCGATGTACAAATAAAAAGGCTGCATGAATACAAAAGGCAGCTTCTTAATGTCCTGCAGATACTTTATATGTATAATCATATTAAAAGCCACCCAAGCGAAACCTTTCCGCCGCGCACCTTTATATTTGCGGCAAAGGCGTCGGCAGGATATGATATGGCAAAGCAGATAATCAGCCTTATATCCGCGGTGGCGGACACTCTTAATTCAGACCCCCTTACACGGGATAAAATCAAGGTGGTGTTCATTGAGGACTACAAGGTTTCCTTGGCAGAGCTGATAATCCCGGCGGCGGAAATATCGGAACAGATATCCGTTGCAGGCAAGGAGGCTTCCGGAACGGGAAATATGAAGCTGATGATAAACGGAGCAGTCACCTTAGGAACTATGGACGGCGCAAATGTTGAAATATTTGAGCAGGTGGGTCGAGAGAATATGTTCCTTTTCGGCATGACGGTGGATGAGGTGAACGGGTTATGGAAGCGAGGCTACAATCCGAGAGAATTCCTGGATGCTTCCCCCGAGCTTGACAGTGTGATAAAAATGCTCACCTCCGGTGCTCTGGGACGTTCCTTTGACAATATCAGCGCATCCCTTCTCTCAAGCCGCTACGGCACAGCAGATTCATATATGACAATAGCCGATTTCGCTGATTATGCGAGAGCGCAAAAAGAGGTGGGAAAGACCTATCTTGATGGGGATAAGTTTATGTCAATGTCACTTCATAACATCGCCAAGGCAGGTATATTCTCCGCGGACAGAGCCGTTATGGAATATGCTGAAAGTATCTGGAAAATGTAACTATGCGGATTCTTTATGACAGCAAAAATGCTGATTTCAAATCCCCATTCGGCACCTTGACCGAGGGGGAGATATGTAAGATATCAATTCACATTCCAAAATCATGCGAGGCGCAGACGGTAAAGCTTGTCTTTTTACTTGAAAATATGGATAAGTACAAAGTCTTTCCTATGGAGCGGTGCAGCACTGGCGGAGAATATGAAATTTATTCCTGCACCTTTTCACTAAATGAGCCAAATTTGTATTTCTACTATTTCCGAATAACCACAAGAAATGAGGAGTTTTCCCTCTACAAAGAAGGGTATGACAAGACCAACATGGAGTCCGGCGAGCTGTGGCAGCTTTCCAGCATCCCCTCCGATTTTTTCGTACCGAAGGAGTATTTCGGTTCGGTGATGTATCAGATCTTTCCCGACAGATTCAATCAGGTGGGAGTGTGTGATACCCGTGGTAAGCTCCTGCCCTTCCGCATACACGAAAATAAGCATGATATCCCCGATTACCTGCCGGACAGCAACGGTGAGGTACAAAACTGTGACTTCTACGGTGGAAATCTTAAGGGAATTACTGCAAAGCTCGACTATCTTAACGAGCTTGGTGTCAAGGTTATCTATCTGAATCCCATTTTCAAAGCCCGGTCAAACCACCGATACGATACTGCCGACTATCATAAAATAGACGAATTGTTAGGAAATGAAGCGGATTTCAAAGAACTATGCGGTGCGGCTCACAGGCGTGGGATGAAGATAATACTCGACGGCGTTTTCTCCCATACCGGCAGCAACAGTAAATACTTTGACAAGCTTGGAATATTCGGAAACGGGGCATACAGCTGCAGATCATCGCCTTACCGCTCATGGTACGATTTCAAGGAATATCCTCACATATACACCTCCTGGTGGGGGATAGATACCCTGCCCTGCGTAAATGAAATGGACGAAGGATTCCTTGATTATATTATCCGCGGGGAGGACAGCGTAATCGCCCATTGGCTGAAGGCAGGTGCTGACGGCTTCAGGCTGGATGTGGCAGACGAGCTTCCCGATGAATTTATTGCGGCTTTCAGAAAGCGCCTTAAGGGAATTAAGCCAGATGCTCTCCTTATGGGCGAGGTTTGGGAGGATGCGTCAAACAAAATAAGCTACGGCAAACGCAGACGTTATTTCATAGGCGGTGAGCTTGATTCCGTGATGAATTATCCCTTCAGGAACTGCATCATCGATTATGTGAGAGGGAACGATAACGGCACACACTTCATGGAAGCTGTAATGACAATAGCGGAAAACTATCCGAAGGATGTTCTTCATACGCTTATGAATATGCTCTCCACCCACGATACCGCACGCATACTTTCCGAGCTTTCCCCTGAAAATCGTCCCGTAGATAAAAATGTCTGTGCAGGATATACCATGTCCGAAGCCGCCCGTGTGATTGCATACTCAAGGCTTCGTACGGCGGTATTTTTGCAGTTTATTTTGCCGGGGATGCCATGCATATATTACGGCGACGAGATTTTGACAGAGGGGCTTGGCGACCCATTCTGCCGGGGATATTTCAGGTGGGACAAGGTGGAGGGTAATTCCCTGCGGGATTTTTTTGTCCGGATTGCCGATATACGAAATTCACATGACACCTTAAAATGCGGCAGCGTACACGTGGAAAGCGACGGGAACGGCAGAGTGACAATAGAGCGAAAAAGGAAAACTTCTGTCTGTCGGGCATTTGTTAACATGGGAAATCCTATAAGCATTCAGCTCACAGGCAATTTAATTTTGATTGAAAAGGGACAACGGCAGGAAAGCGTGATTATTCTCGAAAGCGGCGGATTTATGTTGGAAGAATTTAAGGTGCAGGGAGAATTACAATGAGTGATAAACAACCGAAAAAAATTTTGCAGCTTGACCCATATCTCATGCCTTTCGAAAAAGATATCGAATTTAGAATAAACCGTTTCAAAAAGAAGAAAAGGGAGCTTGTCGGTACCGGCGGCAGTCTTGCGGATTTTGCAAACGGGTATAATTTTTTCGGCTTTCACTCCACCGATGAGGGCTGGGTATATAGAGAATGGGCACCTGCCGCAGACATAGTATATCTTACGGGCGACTTTAACGGATGGGACACTTACGGATTCCCTATGGAGAAAAAGGAAAACGGCATTTTTGAGCTTCACCTTAAGGGGCACGACGTGTTAAAATACGGTCAAAAGCTTCAAGCGGTTGTGGTAAACGGTCCGCGAGTTCTGCGGCGAATCCCACTTTATGCAACGAGAGTTGTGCAGGACAAAAATAGCCACCTTTGGTGCGCCGAGCTTGAAGATACTATGTCGCCCTACCCCTGGACGGACTCTGAATTTGTTCCCGTGAAAACACCGATAATATATGAGTGTCATATCGGAATGGCGCAGGAAGAAGGAAAGGTCGGAACATACAGAGAATTTACCGACAATATCCTGCCCCGCATAAAAGCCGGCGGCTACAATACAATTCAGCTTATGGCGATTATGGAGCATCCTTATTACGGCTCATTCGGTTACCAGGTGTCTAATTTCTTTGCCGCATCTTCAAGGTACGGACATACTGATGAGCTTAAGGAGCTTATTAATAAAGCACATGAAATGAACATTGCGGTCCTTCTTGACGTTGTACACTCTCATGCGGTCAAAAACACAAATGAAGGCATAAGTGATTTTGACGGTACACCCTATCAGTTCTTTCATGATGGTGCGCGGGGCGAACACAACGCTTGGGGAACAAAGCTGTTTAACTACGGAAAAAACGAAGTCATTCACTTTTTACTTTCCAATCTGAAATATTGGATGGAGGTTTTTCATTTCGACGGCTTCCGCTTCGACGGAGTGACTTCAATGCTGTATAAAGACCATGGACTTGGAAGTGTATTCTCAAACTATGATATGTATTTTTCCGAAAACACGGATAAGGATGCCGTCACTTACCTGCAGCTGGCAAATGAGCTTATTCATAAGCTGAATCCCCATGCTATCACAGTGGCAGAGGATATGTCGGGGATGCCCGGGATGTGTCTTCCCATCTTATATGGTGGTATTGGCTTTGACTTTCGGCTTTCCATGGGCGTGCCGGATTTTTGGATCAAAACTGTTACCGAGAGTAGGGATGAGGAATGGGATATGTGGCGGCTGTGGCATGAGCTTACGACTCGCCGTCCCAAAGAGAAAAACATTGGTTATACGGAATCCCACGACCAAGCACTTGTGGGGGATAAGACCATAATGTTTCGCCTATGCGACGCCGAAATGTACACGCATATGAGTAAAACCACGCCGAGCATTATAATTGACCGAGGCATAGCCCTTCACAAGATGATACGGCTTATAACCGCCACTTTAGCCGGCGAGGGTTATCTTAATTTTATGGGCAACGAATTCGGGCATCCGGAATGGATAGATTTCCCAAGGGAAGGAAACGGTTGGAGCTATCATTACTGCCGCAGACAGTGGAGTCTTGCGAACAATGGGATGCTTCGTTACAGTGAGCTTGAAAGCTTCGACCGTGCAATGATAGCTTTACTCAAAAAGGAAAAAACCCTCGAAAAGGAAGCGGTCAGCAGGTGGATCTCTCAGGATGATAAGATCATAATTTACAGCAAGGGGGATTTAGTTTTCGCGTTCAATTTTAATCCCACGGTATCCTTTGAGAGATATTTTATACCCACCGGGAAAGCAGGCACATACGGGCTTATTCTTAATACGGACAGTACGGACTTCGGCGGCTTCGGACGGGCGGACGGTGAATATCGGTATAAATCCATCCCCAACACGGGAGGCAGAGAAGGATTTTATTGCTATCTTCCGAGTCGCTCCGCTTTAGTGTTTAAGCGGAGAAAAGGTAAAGGCTGACCTTGCGGTCAGCCTTTAATTTAGCCAAATAATGCCATTATTAATGCAAGCACTGAAGGAAATAGTGCAAAGAACGCGATAGACAGCTTTTTTCCTTTAGCCAGTTCAATTTTTAAGAGCGGAGCATATTTTTTTGAGATCATAAGACCGTAAATAGGAAAATGGAGTACCTCTATCCGATAATCGTCAACTTCAGAGCCTTCAATCAAAAATGAAGCATATGTGTAGTTTGCTCTATACCTCTTTGGCATTTCGGGGTGATATTCTATTTTTTTAATATTCTTCCACGGGATAAAATCATTTTCCAAATATACTCCCTTTTCATTCAATACACAAACTGTTTTACCGATAAAAAATGCGTTAATTAATGACAACACAATAAAAGGTAAAAGGAATTGTCCCCATATTAAAAGTCCCTCTGCCAGAAATAACCAATCAAATTTCCCCGCTTTCAGATTTAAAACAGAAGTCATGATCAGAGTCGCCGGTACAAATGAGAGCAGCATATAAATGAGGATATTAAATATTTGCAGGCGTATTTTTGTACCCTTAATATTTTTGAAACTGGGTTGGTTTTTTGCTGGCGATTTTTCTCTTAAATACTCAAGGAACTGCGGAAGGTTATCTTTTTGTGTGTCGATGGTCAGTACCCTGGGATAAGCGACAATTCTGCAAGGCGCCCCTTCGTTAAAACTAATATCTATGGTATATTGTCTTAACACAGCCCCACGCTTTATTTTAATTGATTTTATATCTAACGGCACTTTGATTGTATATGTAATTTCCCTGCCGGTTGTCAGTGCAATTAAAAGGCAGTTTTCTGTAAAGCCAAAGAAGCCGTAGCGCTGTGTGTTACCCTGGTGCAGTATGCCGTAGATAGGATACATCAAGGCTTCCCCGTCTTCCAAAAGCTCTGTCAAGGATGTGAACATCAAATCTTTAATTTTAATATTGCGCGCCTCCTTTTCAAATGCAGACAGTTTGCTTGGAATTAAGCTGTGTAATGATAATATTAAAGATCAATGCGGAAAGATCATAGATAATATTTGCCATTGTATCTTCTCCTTGTGTTATGCTTCGCTTAATTGGTATTTATTATAGTCCATATTTACAATCTTTTTCCCATCGATATCATAGGTGTATTCCCCCACCACACCTGTTCCGGCCACATCATTCAACCACATTTCGAAGCTAACGGTAATACGCTCCGACTCGTTATCAAAGGATTTGAATTTCAAATGGTAGCTGTAAGGGCTGACTCCCGGCAGAATTTGATCGGCAATTTCCATGTACGGAAGCGCAGTAAACTCCTTCCTTTGAAGGTCAAACAGAACTATTCTTGTGCCGTAACGCTGATGCCCTTCACGAATGGCTGTGTATCTGCTGTCATCCGACCAATTAACTTCAATATTTGAGTAGCAAACATCTTTATCAGCGATAACAACTTCTTCCGATTCTACGGCAACTATTCTGACATTGCAGTAAAATCCGTTTGAAAAGGGATCAAACATACCAGCAAAGCTTTCTACGGATGCCATCAGCACATACTTCCCGTTGGGTGATTCAAAGCGGAGTTCGTACAACTCCGGTTTAATTTTATACGCCAAAGCCATTGCCATTACAGCGCGGTATGATTCCAAGTCTTCATTGTTTGCAATGAATTTGCCCGCAATATCCTTGAGGTGAGGCAGAGCCGCTTCTCCAAGGCCTAAAATGGCGCGCGTTTCGGTAGGATATGCCTCCATGATTTCGTTGTCATCGGCAAGTGGATGCATTTTTGATGCAAGAATATCGATATTGGTATCAATTATGGATATGATTTCTTTCTCACTGTAATTGTAGGAAGGGGTGATCTTTTCATCCATGGAATTAATAGCGGTCGTGTCGGCATCATCGTTAATCGTACCGGGCGTGGTATCATTGCTCGTATCCCCAGCTACCGGCAACTCACCTCTGGGTGAACAAGCTGAAAAAAGTAACATAAGTATGAGAATTGCGGCAAGTATGAGCAATTGTTTTTTCATACAGGTGTACCTCCATAGTTGTTTTTTAAAAATCCGCATCGCTCGATATTTAACGGCAGAATTCGAAATTTTGGATATAAGCACGAGCTAAAAAAGATTCGCTTCCACGAGCTGCGGCATTCCTCACCTTCGTGCACGGTAGAGCATGACGTATTTATGAAGCAGATTCGTGAATTAGCCATAAACAGTCGTTAGTCAATCAAATTTATTTTACCAAAGAAATTTTCATTTGGAAAATGCGTTTCTCTCCACTTTTCATCATATTTATCTTTGTATTTTGAAAAGCTCCACGTTTTCTCATATGCAGAACCTTTGCTCATATGAAATCTCTTTGCAAAACGATAGTTTGCATAGTACAAAGTGAAAAAGGATAGCGTTTCAGCAAATCTATCGTATTCGTCTAAAATATATAGCTTATGGGCATATTTATAGTCGTTTACATTTAAATATGTTTCCAATAAGGCAATTTGTTTATTATCAAGATAGACAGGAACATAATCAAAAGAGCCTTTTGAGAGATTATAGCAATGAAGAATTTCTCCGTTATCCAAAGCAATAACGTAAAAGCTTTTTAAAAATCCATGTTTAGAAAAAGCAATACTACCGTACAAATTACCATTTCTATAGAGATCGAAAACACGAGAAATATTTGCCGAGCCAAACAGATAACGGAAAGGTATATAATTTACAGCATTGGCTGTGTTATAATTTCCGGTAATTATATCATTCTTACCGGAAAGGGTTATCTTTTGGAGGTGGCTGAAGCTACCGCAATTTCCTTGAAAATAAAAATTATCACTTTCTATGTTATAGGTTTGTTTGATATTGGATGCGGTTTGAGTAATTGTAATAATCATATTTTCACCATCCTTGGTTTTAATTATATCATGAAAGCATCAATTTGTCAATCAAAACAGCGGGTACTCGTCTACACCACAGAAGCATTAACAGAAACATTGCATCAGTTACCCGATGGACAGAATAAAGCCGAAACATACTGAAAAATCAGCCTTTACTATGCCCTGTCAAATATACAAAAATCAAGCTTCCGCAATAGCGGAAGCTTGATTTGCTTCATATATTATTTTGCCGGTTCTATATATATTTCTGCGTAATCTGAATTAAGCGAATTTTTTTCTGCAGAAGTAACTTCAACCACAGCAAACATATCATCGTGAACAGATTCCGGCAATTCAAAGCAGTATACGGAATTGGAGGTAAACCTTAAGTCCGGGCTTTCCTCTATACCAACGAATTTACAAGGTGTAGAGTTTACATATACAGTTGGAGCCTTTTCCTCAGATGCACGTATTGCGGCGATCTTCAGTGTTACGGTTGCTCCTTCGGGAACATCGCCAATACCAACCTGAAATACTTTGCTATAGCCTACAGGAAGAAAGATCGGGAACTGCGCTGTATATGTTGAAGGCTTACCTGTAACTGAAGTATCATGATAGGTAGGAATAATACTGCGATTCATCGTCATCAGCTTATCATAGGAACCGCAAGTTGTAAGAAGAATCCACCAACCAATACCTGCGGTGGTACCGGAGGCTGTTTCGGGAATTTCAAAAGATGTATCATATTCAGCCAGCTTTTCGGTTTCCTTAAACTTAAAGTAAAGAGGAATAAGAATATTATAAAGCTGAAGCTTATCTGCACCTTGTGACAGATACAGAGCAGCTGAACCCGCATATTGCTCGATGTTCGGAGATATATGATGGCCCTTGCTCACATTTATGGACAAACCGTGCTCCATACAAGGAATAAGCTCAACCCCGTAAGGATCAAGAAGAGATTTCCACATCTTAACGGGAAGCTCGTTATATATTGTATTCCACTTACCCGTGGGAGATACCATATCAACAATTCCCTCGGAAACCCATGTCATAACGTCAAGCCCGCAATCGTAGTTGGTTTGAAGGTCAGCGGGAACCTGTACTGCCATCTTTATTTCGTGACCGTATTTTTCCTCATAGACGGAAAGAATTTGATCAGTGTCACGCATAAATTGGTTCATGATCTCAATACCGCTGTACTCCATACCAATGGGGAAAAGCAGGTGATTTCTTTGGAATTCGTACTGATATCCATAAACATCGTATCTGTCAAGAGATTCATTGACAAGCGCGAGGAACGTATCTCTGACCTCGGGAATTGCATAGCTTAAAAGGTTGCTAAAGGTATCCTTGGCTGTGAGGGTAGGATAAGTTGCCGGATTTATGCGGCGATGCTCGGGATGCTCAAAATAATACTCGGTGAAAAGGGAGGAATACTCAAGATTACGGTCATGGTGGTCATTCATTCGAATAGACAGCCACATATTTATGCCTTCTTCGGGATCCCACTTCTTCTTGTCTGCATATTCATCAATATAATCAAGAGAAGCGGTTGAGTTATTAACCGTGCCCCAATCTGCCTTTGATTTATCAAAAAGCTTCTGTGTCGCAGGGTACTGGGAATCCGTTACGGGTACAAGGGAAACCTCATCAACGCAGAACGGAATCTTGAGAATAGGAGAAGGTACGCCACGAATCAAGATCTCGTGCATAGGAGCATCAAGCTGAAAATAGAATTCAACCTTCTGCCATTCATCGGTTACTTCGACATTAAAAAACTTAACTACATCTGAACCTGTCTTGTAATATCCGTTGCACCAATGATTATTGGTATCCTTATTGGTGTCGTGTATCTCAGCACATAATACAGTTTTATGACCCTCATACACAGTACGGACATAAAAGGTAAGCTTGTATTTTCCTGCCGGGACCTGTTCTTCGGGTGCAAAGCAGGGACCGGTATATTCATTCGGCAGAAGTCCGGTTTCAATATAACCGCCGCCATTGTCCGCCTTTACCCATTTCCAAATAAATGTACTTGGCGTAGTCTTTAAAATTGTTTTGCTTTCATCCTCATTGTCAAGATTACCGGCCAAGAGAATATCCCCACTGACAGCAGATGTGGGAACACCTTTATTCGGAAGCTTAATAGGCGATTTGGTAGTTGCTGCATTCGTAGCCGCAATAAACAAAAAAGCAAACGATTATAGTTAATTATACCATATATTCACTACATTGTCAATGATTTTGACAGTAGCGGCAATATACAAAAATGCGTGCGGTTTTTGTACAATTTATCAAAAACCTTATTATTTAACCAGAATTTCACGCCGCATCCGAATGCAAATGCCACAAATCACTACTATTTCTGCGGTTCAATGCACACATCGGCATAGTCAAACGTCATTTTGACATTTTCAGGTACTTGTATCTCAGTAACAGCATACATCTTGCCGTAAGCATCTGTCGGAACATCATAGCAATACAGTCTGTTTTCTGTGCGGATCTTATTTTCCGAATCTGCAATTCCGATATATTTACAAAGCTTGCTGTTAACATAAATCACAGGTGGGGTATCTTCAAGAATCACATTTGATGCGAGTCTAAGCGTCACCTTTGCACCTTTTGGAATATCGCCAAGTGCGATGCGGAATAGGAAGTCGTTTTTGCTTTCTAAAGTCGCCGGAAATGCCGCAGCGCTGTTACTCCACGGAATAGCCGAATCGTTATACGTTTGCAACGCTTTGCGTTTCACTGTCATAAGCTTATCATATGAACCGATAGTTGTGAAAATCAACCACCAACCACGTTCGGAACCTCCTGAAGATTCGGGAATCGGAATTGTCGTGTCGTATTCTGCAATTTTATCTTCGTCCTTGAAAATGTGGTTAAGCGAAGGTAATATGTTATATAGCTGGATCTTGTCCGCCCCCTGAGAGAAATAGATTGCTGCTGTACCGGCATATGTTTCGATATCGTGAAGATTATCGTAGCTCTTTTGGTAAGAGGTTTTGATGCGGTGCTCAATATCCGGAACGATCTCGATCCCGTATTTTTCAAACATGGATTTCCAATGTCTTACCGGAAGCTCATTATTGGTAACATATCTGCTCTTCGGCACAATCATATCAATAAGCCCCTCATTTGCCCACGTCATTATATCAAGGCCATATTCGTAGTTAGCAGATATTTCCGGACAGACCTGAACGGAAAGCTTGATCTTATGTCCGTATTTCTTCTCATATTTTGTGATAATGGCCTTTGCATCTCGCATGAACTGATTCATGATCTCAACGCCGTCGTATTGACCACCAATACTGAAAAGAAAGCAATTGCGTTGAAATTCAAGCTGGAATCCGTAAACATCATAGCGGTCGAGGGACTCGTCAATAAGGTCAAGATAGCGCCTACGCACCTCGGGCATTTCGTAATTCAAAAGGTTGCCGTAATATGCTCCGGTTTTACTTGGATACAATACGCGGCGGTATTCAGGATGCTCATGATAAAAGTCGGTAAACAAGATCGATGTTTCTTTATCACGGCTGTGAGCATCGTTCATGCGAATGGAAAGCCACATATTTATTCCTGCTTCGGGAAGTGCTTTGGACAGCATCTTTAAATAATCAAGACCGCACACCTTGTAGTGCTCATAAAGGCCGCGGCATAGCCATGAACCGGAATAGTCTACAGGATGACCGTTTTCTACGGTTTGAGTGTATTTATCACCGTACCATCCCAAAAAGACCTTAGATGGATACATACAAGCACTCTCGGCGAAATTCATGACAATATCTGTTATATGTGTCCCCTTGAATTGGTCAACCCATTCACGAATTTTTTCCTCTGTTGTTTCTGCTCGGACACCATGGGATGTGTTGTCAAGATTTAGCATTATTCCCTGAATCTTATATTTAGATTCCTCTTCCTGATTCCACATTTTCATAGTTGTATCTCCAGTTATTTAAAGTTTTGAAATTTTAATCTAATTTATAAATCACCGGGCTCAATGAAAACTTCAGCATAATCTATAGTCATCTTGACTTTAATTTCGTCGGAGCTGACTGTGATTAAAATATGCCACTATACGGGAACCGACATCTTCATTTCACGCTGTCATTCAATTTTTAAGTCGGAAACACCGTGATTTTTTCGCGGCCATCTCGCAAAAATTCAATTATCGATATTCCTTGATTATCCATTCAAATTGTACCATAATTAGTAGGTAAAGTCAATAGATTTCTATTCATTTGCGAAATATAGTGACGGTTTTAAACACCGCTCTCGTTAATAGACCGTTTTGGGCGGTAGCATAAATCTCGGCTCAATAAAAATAGTGAAAATTCCACCGCAAATGGAAGTAATTGTGTTCATGCCTCAAGCCGCAACGGTACGCCAGTCTGCGTACTTTTCTATGGGGACTAAGCAGATACGAGGGCAATCGCCGCTGATATCAATGAAGAACAAGAAGATTTTATAATGAAAGCAATTGGTTTTGAGTAGACGCCGAGATCAAATTTTCAGAGTCAAGATTTCCATGATAGCTTTATGTCACACCTTTACAGAGAGGCATATCATATAGTGTATCCCATTGAAAGGAGGTGATATTATGAGCTTATGGAATTTCAACAACAAGAACTGCCGGTGTCACGATAATGACAATAAGAACTGCAATAAGAATGATTATAATGACGATAGGCATGATTGTGACTGCGGCTGTCAAAACGATTCCTGCGAGGATGAACGTCCCTGTGACTTTGATTGTTCCAAGTGTCCTCCCGGACCTCAAGGTCCTGCCGGTCCTATTGGTCCTGCCGGTCC